>JBMTYE010000083.1:0-7050 GCA_049454255.1 Flavobacteriales bacterium | reverse complement strand
CCCCGATTCCACGACTCCGGCGCCCCCCGCCCCGTCGCCACCATCACCAGCCGCTCCTCCTCGCCGAAGGCCCCGGCCTCCCGCCGGTACACGCGGCCCCATTCGCACAGGCGCAGGTCGGGATGCTGGTGGTGGCGGTTCCGGGCCACCGTCTCGAGGAGTTGGAAGAGCAGGTCGCTGCGCAGGACGTCGAGGTCCGAACTCAGGGGGTTCAGGACCGCGATTGCGCCCGCCCGGGCCTCGGGCATAAAGCGCTCGACATAGGCACTGCGCGTGAGCGAGTTGTGCATCACCTCCGTGAATCCGCGGGCGACCAGCAGGTCCGTGATGGTGCGGCGCAAGGGCTCACGCCCGGCAGGACGTGGCTCGGGCAACGCCATGTGAAAGCTGCCCGGCAGGGGCACCCGGTCGAAGCCGTGGATGCGCAGCATGTCTTCGATCACGTCGGCAGGCCGTTTTACATCCGAGCGGTATGCCGGTACCTCGAGCTCCACCCCGCTGCCGTCCCGTCCGACCACCTTGAACTCCAGCGCAGCCCAAATCGCTTCTTGGCGCTCCGGCGCAAGCTCCACACCGATCAGCCGACGGAATGCGTCGTGTCCCAGCCGGACGCGCGCTGGCCCCGGCAATCCAGCCGCATCCTCCGCCGCACAGGCGGTTGCAGCGGCCGTTCCTCCGGCCCACTCCGTAATGAGGCGTGCGGCGAGGCGCAGGGCTTGGCCGGTCAATGCGGGGTCCACTCCCCGTTCGTAGCGGAAGGAGGCGTCCGTGGACAGCCCGTGGCGCCGCGCCGTTTTGCGGATGCCGACCGGTGCGAACCAGGCGGACTCGAGGAACACGCGCGTGGTCTCCGGACCTACGCCGGAACCGGCGCCTCCGAAGACGCCGGCCAGGGCCAGGGGCCGTTCGGCGTCGGCGATAACGAGGTCGTCGGGGTGCAGCTCGCGTTCTACCGCATCGAGGGTGGTGAGCCGTTCGCCGGGCCGAGCGTTGCGCACGACGATGCGGGAACCGGCAATGCGGTCGGCGTCGAAGGCGTGCAGCGGCGTGCCGAGGGTGTGCAGCACATAGTTCGTGGCGTCGACGATGGCGTTCACCGGCTTGAGGCCGATCGCGGTGAGCAGGTGCGCCACATCGGGAGGGGAGGGAACTGCACGGACGCCGTCGATGAGGAGCCCGAGGTAGCGGGGGCAGGCTTCTGCGTTCTGCACCTCGACCCCGATTCCGCCGGAGTCAGGGCCGAAGTTCAAGGGCGGGCCATCGGGCAGTGCCACTTCCGCCACGTCCCCGTCGATGCCTTCGACGGTGCCGAGCAGCAGGCCGGCGCGCAAGTCCCGCGCCACGCCGATGTGGCTCATGGCGTCCGTCCGGTTCGGGGTCAGTCCGATTTCGAGCACGGCATCGCTTCCGACGCCGAGCGCGGATGCGGCGGGCATTCCGGGCGTGCAGGTCGGGTCGAGTTCGAGGATGCCGTCGTGGCCGGTACCCAGTCCGAGTTCGTCCTCGGCGCAGAGCATGCCCTGGCTTTCGACGCCGCGGATCTTGCTGGTGCGGATGGTGAAGGGCTCGCCCGAGACGGGGTGGAGGGTGGCGCCGGGTAGGGCAGCGACGACGGTGATGCCGGGCCGGGCGTTTGCGGCACCGCACACGATTTGGGCAGGGGTGCCGGTGCCGAGGTCGACGGTGCAGACCTGGAGCCGGTCAGCATCGGGATGCCGTTCGGCGGTCAGGATGCGGCCGACGACCACCCCGGCTAATCCTCCGGGCACCTCATCGTACCGCTCGATGCCTTCCACCTCTAATCCAGTGGCCGTCAGGACTGCTGCAGCTTCTTCCGGAGTGCAGGCCGTCGGGAATACGTCGCGAAGCCAGCGGAACGAAATCTTCATGGGTCCAAAGGTAAACCCGCGCCTGCGACCGGCACATGCGGTTGACAAGCGTGAAAAACGCGTTAACTTCGCGGCCCTTTCCGGGATGTAGCTCAGTTGGTAGAGTACGCGTCTGGGGGACGTGTGGTCGCTGGTTCAAGTCCAGTCATCCCGACCAGGAGCCCGGGGACCTCGATGCGGGTTCCCGGGCTTTTTTTCACCTTTGCGCACATGGATTACGAACTGGAGCGGGATTTCGCGGTGCTGCGGAAGCTGATGGAGGAGCGCTTCGGGGAAGACCCGGATCTGACGTCGATGGTCTTTGCCGTCGGGCTGCAAGAATGCGGACAGGGCTTCCGGACGTTCAAGAAGGACGAAAAACTCGAGGTCATGCACGTCGGGGTGTGCACCTTGCTCGCGCCCATGGGCTACTACGAGGAGCTGGGGCCGGATGCGGACGGTTGGCCTCACTTTCGCCAAACCGAAACCATCCCCGCCGTTTCGAAACAGGAACAAGAACTCCTGATGCGGAGGGCCCTCGTGGAGTACTTCGCTGCGTGGATTGCCGGTGCGCGACCGGCCTGAGATTACTCGAGGTAGACCGTCGCCTCGTTCGTCTGCATTTCCTCGATCTTGATCAGTCCGGTGCCGCTGAGGTTGCCCTTCGTGGCATCGATGTCGAGGACGGCGAAGCCCGCTTGGCCTGCCACATAAAACTCCGAGAAATTGAACGTCACCATGCCTGCGGCATTCGTGACCCCTGTCGTGTCGAAGCGCGGCTCTCCGATGAAATCCGTGTCGACCGAGCCGAACGCGAACAGCCGCACCTCCGCACCTTGCACCGGCGTGCCGAGTTCGTTCAGTACTGTGACATTCGCGATGGTCTCTTCCACTTCATAGCAACCGAGGAGTCCGAGGGTGGCTGCGCCGAAGAGGAGGGCGCCGAACATGTGGGTCTTTCGCATGGTGGATTCTACCTTTGCCGCGTTACCGGGCGTCCAAATATCCTGAAAAAAATGAAACTTCCTCGTTTCGTGGCTTCGGCCGTTGCCGCTTGCGGCTTTCTGCTTCTCGCTTCTGCCTCCGGGTGCGACCGCTCCACAGCAGGTGTAACGCCAGAGCAGGGGTCGGAGGTTGCATCCGGGCCCGGCTCGGCGCCACGGGTGCGGTTGACTACGGACTACGGCACGATGGTCATCGAGCTGTCGGATGCGACCCCGGGCCACCGGGATAACTTTCTCAAGCTCGTTGAGCAGGGCTACTACGACAGCCTCCTGTTCCACCGCGTCATCAATCGGTTTATGATCCAGGGCGGTGACCCGGCGAGCAAAAACGCACCGCAAGGCGCCATGCTGGGTTCAGGTGGCCCGGGATACACCATCCCTGCGGAGTTCCGTCCGGAGTTAGTGCACGTGAAAGGGGCCATCTGCGCAGCCCGCCAAGGCGACCAGGTGAATCCCACGCGCGCTTCCTCGGGCAGCCAGTTTTACATTGTTCAGGGACGGCCGATTGCGCCTGAAGAGTTAGGCGGCATGCAGGAACGCTACAACCTCGACAAGCCGGAAGATCAAAAGTTTGCGTACACGGCGGACCAAATTGCGACCTACGGCTCACTCGGCGGCACCCCCTTCCTCGACATGCAGTACACCTGCTTCGGCCGGGTCGTCGAGGGCCTCGAAGTCATCGATTCCATCGCGTCCGTGCGGACCGCGCCCGGTGACCGCCCAGTGCAGGACGTCCGCATGCAGCTCGACGTCATCCGATGACCTTAGATGCGGCGGCCATCGCGGTCTTCCTGGAGGAGGTCCGCGCAGCGGATTTGGCCGGCCCGGATGCCGCGGAGGCGTTTCGCATCCACTGGCTGGGCCGGAAGGGCCGGATGAAGGACATCCTTGAAGCCTTCCGCAGTGTCCCGGGCCCGGAAAAGCGTGAAATGGGCCAGCTCATCAACGGGCTGAAGGCGGCCATCGAAGCGCGGCTGGCCGAGGCACTTGCCGCGGGCGCAACGACGCGTAAGCCGGCTGCGGTTCTCGAGGATTGGACGCGGCCGTCGGGAGCAGTGCTGCCGGGCACGCACCACCCCATCAGTCGGGTGCGCCGGGAAATCTGTACCATCTTCGAATCGCTCGGGTTTGCCATCGCGGAAGGCCCGGAAATTGAAGACGACTGGCATGTGTTCAGCGGTCTCGGGTTCCCTCCGGAGCATCCGGCCCGCGACATGCAGGACACGTTTTTCATCGCGGACAGTCCCGGCCTGTTGCTGCGCACCCACACATCAAGTGTCCAGGTGCGCGAGATGGAAACCCGGCAGCCGCCCATGCGCATCATCATGCCGGGACGGGTGTTCCGCAACGAGGCCATCTCCGCCCGGGCGCATTGCATGTTCCACCAAATCGAAGGCCTCTGCATCGACGAAGGCGTGACGTTTGCGGACCTCAAGCAGATGCTGCTCCACTTCGCCCGGGCCTACTTCGGGCCGAACGCGCGCATTCGTTTGCGGCCGTCCTACTTCCCGTTCACTGAGCCGAGCGCGGAAGTCGACGTGTACTGGGGGCTGGAAACCGAGGTGGATCGCCGGATCACGAAGGGCACGGGCTGGCTGGAGATCCTCGGGTGTGGCATGGTGGATCCGGATGTGCTGGCGGCCTCAGGCATCGACCCGGAGCGTTACAGCGGCTATGCCTTCGGAATGGGCATCGAGCGGATTGCGATGCTTCGTCACCAAATCGGCGACCTGCGGGCGTTTTTCGAGAACGACGTCCGCTTCCTGCACCAGTTTACCGGCGCCGCGGGCTGAAGTCCACGTGGACCTTCTCCCGCATGTCGCCGGACCGTTCGACGGTCAGGCGGGCTGCGATGGCACGCAATGACCCCTGGACAGCGGCCCACCGCCCTGCATCCTGGGTTCCACTGAACAGACCGCGCATCGCCTCGGTCATCCCCGACCCGTCCCCGCTCAACGACAGCCGCCAACCGCCGGGAAGCGCCAGCACCTCGGCCTGAATCCGGGCTCCGGTATCCGGCAATTCGGCGATCCCGCGCAGCAGATTGCGGATGGCCTCTTGCTGATCCCCATTCAGGTGTTCAGCGAAGTCGGTCGGCACATTCCAATCCACCGATTCAGCGAGTTCCCGGTCGAGGCCGGTGAGGAACGCCGCGATGCTCACGGGGTCCTCGTCTTGGGTTTGGGATGGGGCGGATTGCCCGCCGCCCAGCCGCTCGGCGGGCACCAAACTCCGCAAACGGATCACGCGCCCCCGCTCCATCCTCAACGCCCGCCGCAACGCGCCGGCCTGGGCAGCAAAGGCAATCCATCCCAGCGCGAGCAAGGCCACAATCCAAGGCCATCCCCCGCTTCCTCCACGTCCAGCACCTCCCCCCGCCGCTTCGTCGCGTTCAAACGGATCTTCCTCATTCACGAGTTGCTCTGTGAAGGTCTTGCGGTCTGCTCCCGACTCCGGATTCGCAGCGGCAAGGAGCACCTGCTGTGCGCTATCGAGGGCCTGGTACCGCTCCACAGCGCCCGCATAATCCCCGCGTTCCACATCGAAGCTCGCCGCCTCCCGGTGGATCTCGACAAGCACTTCGGGCGATGCGGCACGCTGGGCCGCTGAGGTCGCGTCGTGGAAGGCGATAAGGGCCTCCATGGGACGCCCGGCGGCGCGAGCGCTCAACGCCACGCGCAGGGCGGCCTCTGCATACCGCACCGGCTCAAGCGCTGGAGTTGCAGTGAGCAAATCGCGGGCCCAGGCCAGGGCCTCCGCATGCATGCCTTCCGCCTCGAGAATGCGGTGAAGTTCCTCGCGGTATCCCTGCGCGTCGCTTGCAGCTAACGTTCCGAGTGCTTCCTTGTAGGGCGCGGTGAGGGAGTCGGGCAGGGCATGGTGAGCCAGTGCATGGCTCTTCACCCGGAGGTGCATGAGTTCTGTGAAGGGCCGCCGGTCTTTCAAGGTGAGGTGAGCGACATCCACCCCGCCGGTGAGCAGGTTAAGTCCTTCGGTGCTGGCGAGTTCTGCGAGTTCCCAGTCGCCTTGGATGAAGGCGATGCGGGCGAGCATCTGCTTGAGATCCACCGAGGTCGGTTGCCGGCGAAGTTCTTGGACCACGATTCCACGGGCTTCGTCTTCAAGGTGCAGCCGCACATACCCCTGTGCGAGATCCAGGGCAAGCCGCTCCCGGTCCGTGGCATTGCATGCCGAAAGTCCGCGCAGGGCTGTTTTCCAAGCATCTGTGGCCGGTTCGTCGTTTCCGCTGGCGGCATGGACGACTCCGATTCCGGTGTGGGCCTGAGCGAGTTGGCAGGGGTCCGTGGCGCGCTGTTCTGCACCGCGGTACATGGCGAGTGCTGCCACAGGACGCCCTGCAGCGAGGAGGGAGTCTCCGCGGTGCAGGAGGGTGGGCACATCTCCGGCGAGGTCATAGGTTTGGGCGTTCAGCCCGAACCACTCCACGGAACAGCCCAGGCCCACGGCGACAAACAGGAAGGAAGCACAGCGGCGCATGCCTCGAAATTCGCGCGCTGAACGCCTCAGAAAACGGTGTCCGTCGGGAAATGTGCGCTATCGGTCGTTGAAAACCTGCTCACTCGTTCCAAACGACATCCATTACCACGTTGCCCACGGCATTCAGGGTTCCGCGGTCGATGATGCTCATGTTGTCGCGGTGTGTGTGGTGAAAGGCGCCATACCCCATCGGAAGCACCTGCACCTGGTAGTGCACAATGTTCACGCTGGGGATTCCGGCGAGTTCGGAGACGAAGAGGTTGTCGTCCACGGTTTGGGGCGTCTTGTCAGAACGGAAGAGGTCTCCGTAGCCGAGCGCGCGGGCGGCAGACCACACCTTCGTGACCACCGTAGGGGCATAGACCAGGGACGTGCCTTCCTGGTTGAACACAGCATCTTTCGCTCCCACCATGTCCAGCAGGATGCCAAACTTCGCGCGGTAGCCCATTTTGTGCGGGTTTGCCGCCCAAAACTGGCTCCCCAAACACCAGTCGCGGTAGTCGTTATCGGTGCGCGGTGCCCATTCCGGGCGTCCGTAGTCTTCCGCATCGAAGAACACGATGTCCACGCCGACATCCGGCCCATTGCTCCCAGTGAGGTGGCGGGCCACTTCCAACAGCACCCCGACCCCAGAGCCGCCGTAGTTCGCTCCAACGATGGGTTCCCGCTGGCGCAGGGTA
>JBMTYE010000082.1:0-7121 GCA_049454255.1 Flavobacteriales bacterium | reverse complement strand
GCATGACGAAGGACCTCGCGGTCCTCATCCACGGAGATGCCACCACGGAAGCCCATTGGCTCACGACGGAGGACTTCCTGGAGGCTGTGCGCGCTGAGCTGGAAGTGCGGCTTGCGTGATGGAGTGACCTCGGTCGCGTTCGAGGCGGCAAAGAACGGAGTACATTCGGTCCCATGAAGATGCTCCTTTTCGGTTGTTTCGCACTGGTGCTGTCCCTGTGCAGCACGGGTGTTTTGTTTGCGTCTGAAGGTGTACTCCCCTCTGTTTCTGACGGTACTGCCGCTGCAGACACGACGGGCGAGCGCATGGTGATCACCACGAACTTCAACCAAACCTACGTCGGGGTCATCCTCAGCGATGACGGCCGCGAGGTCCTCATCGACACCGAGGACCGGGGGAAAATCTACCTTTCAAAGGCGAACATCCTAAGCATCAAACCCGCTCAAGCTTCCGATGTGGTCTCTGGCAAATATGTCGGTGAAGGAGCATTCACCACGCGCTACAGCTTCACGACGAATGCTCTGCCCGTAAAGCGCGGAGAAAACTACGCCATGCTCAACCTGTACGGACCGGAAGTGCATTTCGCGGTCTCCGACAACACGAGTCTCGGCATCATGAGCACGTGGCTCGGAAGCCCCATGGCCCTCGCGGTCAAGCGGAGCTTCGAAACGGCAGATCCTTTGCTCAACTTCTCCGCCGGAGCGCTCTTAGGAACATCCGGTTACCTCAACGATTTCGTGGGCCGCGGCGGCCTGTACTTTGCAAACGCGACCTACGGCAACCGCAAGCATAACGTGACGGTGGCGCTCGGATATGCGCAGGGCACAGGTGGCGACTACAGCACCACTGTCGTGCCGAGCGGAACCTACGAGAGCCAGTACAGTTTTTTCGATCCGGCAGATTATCCCGCGTCTTCGAATCGTCGCGAAGGCTCTTCACGGGCGCGGGGTCCGCTGTTCTCTGTAGCCGGAATAACGAAGGTGGGACCGAAGGCAAGTCTCGTGTTCGACTCCATGTGGGGCATGTTCCGCTCGAGCCGGCCGCACAACACGGCTGAGACAACCACGTTGCAACAAGAGGGGTGGGACCCGATTACTGGGATGTTCATGCCTGGCTTGTACCGCCACGAGGTCGAGCTGGTCGAAGGCGACGGCGAACCCGTGTTCATGTTCTTCCTCATGCCGGGATTCCGTGTGGAACGCACGCCGAACAAGTCGTTTCAGTTCAACCTTGCCGGGGTGAGCTTTACGTCAGAAGGGAAGAGGATTTCGTTCCCATTCCCCATGTGCACCTGGTTCTACGGCTTCTGAGCGGCCGCGGGAACCTGTTGGCTGAGGCAGTGGAGGGTCCCGAAACCCCAAATCAAGTCCGTCGCCCCGATGCCGATGATTTCGCGGTCGGGGAAGCACTCGGCTAAGATGCCGAGCGCGGTGCGGTCGCGGGGGTCGTTGAAGGTGGGGACGAGGACGGCGCCGTTGATGATGAGGAAGTTCGCGTAGCTCGCGGGCAGGCGCAGGCCTTCGAAGTCGATGCGGTGGGGCATGGGCAGCTCGATGATGTCGAGCGGGCGGCCGTCGGCGAGGCGGGCGGCGCGGAGGCGCCGGAGGTTGTCGGCGAGCGGGGCGTGGTTGACGTCGCGGGGGTCCGGCTCGACGGCGGCGAGGACCGCGGTGGGAGAGATGAAGCGGGCGATGTCGTCGATGTGGCCGTGGGTGTCGTCGCCGGCGATGCCATTCCCCAGCCAAACCGTGGAGGTCACGCCGAGTTCTTCGGCGAAGACAGACTCGTAGTCGGCGCGGGTGAAGCCGGGATTGCGGATTTGGATCGTGGGATCGAGGAGGCACTCTTCCGTGGTGAGGAGGGTGCCGCGGCCGTTGACATCGATGGAGCCGCCCTCGAGCACCACGGGCCGGCCGCCGCGCAGGACAGGCCGCACGGGAAGGTCCAGTGCTGCGGCGACCGCCGGGGGGAGGAGGCGATCGAGGCGGTGGTTGGGGTATTTGGCCCACCCAGAAAACCCGAAATGCAGGGCCTCCCGGCCTTCAGCGCCTTCCACGACAATCGGTCCCGAATCCCGCATCCACGAGCGGTTCGTCCGCTGCTCGATGAACGTGATCTGCCCGAGGTCCGCGTGCGCCCGCTCGAGCATCGCCGTGACCCGGTCGCGGTGGGCCGAATCCGCCACGACGAGGAAGACCCGCTGGCGCTGTGCGGCAATCCGGATGAACTCCACGAAGGCCCAAACGACCGCGCCCCACTTGCCCGGCCAGTCCCGGCCAGCATGCGGAAAGCACAGCAGAACCCCCTCCTGTGGCTCCCACTCCGCCGGCATACGGCGGGCGCTCATGGCAGCAGGGACCGGGAGGTGATGCCTCCGTAGGCGTCGATGCGGCGGTCGCGGAGGAAGGGCCAGTTTTGCCGGACCGTTTCGATGAGGTCGGTGTCGATCCGGGCGAGCAGGATGTCCTCGGCGTCGTGCGGCGCTTGGGCGAGGAGTTCGCCTTGGGGACCGGCGATGAAGGAGGCGCCCCAGAACTGAATTCCCTCCGTGCCTTCCACGTACTGCTCGAGGCCGACGCGGTTTGCGGCGGCGACGAAGACCCCGTTCGCCACGGCGTGGCCCTGCATGGAACGCATCCACGCGCCGTGCTGCAGTTCCCCGTAGCGGGCGCGTTCGGCGGGGTGCCAACCGATGGCCGTGGGGTAGAGGAGGACCTCTGCCCCGCCGAGGGCGGTCAGACGGGCCGCCTCAGGATACCACTGGTCCCAGCAGATGAGCGGGCCCAGGAGGCCCTTCGTGGTGCGGACCGTCTGGAACCCGAGGTCGCCGGGGGTGAAGTAGTACTTTTCGTAGAAGTGCGGATCGTCCGGGATGTGCATCTTCCGGTAGAGGCCTGCGGCTGAACCGTCGGCATCCACGATGAGGGCGCTGTTGTGGTAGACCCCCGGCATGCGCTTTTCGAAGAATGGCACGACCACCGCGGCCCCGAGCTCGCGGGCGAGGGCGGAGAAGGCCTGGAAGGACGGGCCATCCGCCGGCTCTGCGCGGGAGAAGTGAGCGGTGTCCTCAGTTTGGCAGAAATACGGTCCTCCGAAGAGTTCCGGCAGGCACACGACTTCTGCTCCGCGGCCCACCGCCTCGCGCGTGGCGTCGAGGCATTTGGCCAAATTGCGCTCATAACTTCCATTGAGTTCGAGCTGAACGACCGCAAGGGTAAACGACATGCCGAGAGGGTTAGCGCCTGCAAACCTACGGGCCGCAGCTCAATCGGGCGGAAAAAAAGCGTCGACGAAGTTCAGCAAATACAACCGCTCGCGCGCCCGCGTGAACGCCGTGTACATCCAGCGGTGCAGCTCCACATTCAGGTGCTCCTCGGTCAGGAATCCCTGGTCGACCACCACGGCGGGCCACTGACCGCCCTGGGCCTTGTGGCACGTGATGGCCCACGCGAACTTGACCTGCAGCGCTTGGTAGCACGGGTCTGCGAGCACGGCCTTGTGGATGCGGCGGCGGTCGCCCAGGTCGAGGTAATCCTCCGCAACGGCTTCATACAGAGCACGAAGCTCCACCGCCGGAAGCGCCGGGGCGTCGGTGTGCAGCACGCTCAGGTGCAGCAAGGCCGTGAACGGCTCGTGCGGCGGGGCGTCGAGCAACCGCGCTTCGACTTCGGCAAACGGGGCGCCGTGGCGCTCGAAGCGCCGGACGATGCGCAACACCTCGATGGCATCGCCGTTTGCGAGCAGCGGATTCGCGAAATCCGGCCGGCCCGCGAGCCAGTGGTAGTTGTTGCGCACGATCATGAGGCGGTCGCCCGCGTCGAGGTCCTCCTCCCGGCCGAGGATGCGGGTGCGGATGGCGGTGTTGAAGAGGTTCGCCCGCTTGTTTGACCGGGTAATCACCGCCACCCCTTCTTCGCCGTAGCGCGAAAAGAGCTCCTCCAGCACCTCTTGCATATCGCCGCCGGCCAAACGCAGGACATCCTCCCCACCCTGCAGCTGCGGAAACCCGACCTCCCGTGCGTCGATGCGCAGCCGGAGCGCATGCGCCGTGGCCAGGATGGCGCTGTCGAGCTCCTGCCGCACGACGTCCGTCAGCCGGATCCCGGCCACAGTGAGGTGAAACTCGCGCCGCAGGAAATCCTCGTCCAGCGCGGGACTGCGGTCCGCGCCCACCGGCGGCAGCTGCGCGTCGTCCCCGATGAGCACGAGCCGGCAGTCCTCCCCACTGAACACGTACTCCATCAGGTCGTCCAGCACACTCCGGTACGCGAATCCCCCGTCGTCCGCCCGCCCGCCCCCCGCTTCCCCGATCATCGCCGCCTCGTCCACGAGGAACACGGCGCCCTTCCAGGGATTCGGAGCCAGCCCATAGGCCACCGACCCATCGCGGGTCCGGGAAGCGCAGTACAACTGACGGTGGATGGTCGAGGCAGGAACGCCGGCATACTGCTGCATCACCTTCGCCGCGCGGCCGGTGGGCGCCAGCAAAACGGTGGGCACACCGACCTCGCCGCAGACCTGCACGCAGGCCCCCACAGCCGTCGTCTTTCCGGTGCCCGCATAGCCGCGCAGGAGGAGGGTACAGCGGGGCCTGTTGCTCGCAAGAAACCGCGCAAACGCATGGATAAACGCCTCCTGTCCGGGGGTCGGAACATGGGGAAACGCAGCGCGCAGGCGGTCTTCGAAATCCATCGCTGCAAGGTAGTTCTGGAGTTGGGACACACCGGGGAAAGGCGTAGATTCGCGGCGAAATCGATTCCGACCGGCATGAAATTTTCCCTCGCCCAAGAAGCCCAGCGCCACGTACTCGCCGTGATGCTGCTCCTCGCAGGTTACGCCTTCTTGCACAGGTACTTCTCGGTAGATGACCTCGAGAAGCAGCCGGTGGACATGCTCTATGCCGGCATCGCCCTCGTGGCAACGGGGATTTTGAGCATTCCAGCGGTGCTCGAGCGGCTCAATGTGTGGGCGTACCGTGGCCTGCTCGTGGTGGGGTTAGCCTTCGCCGGGTGGCTGACGTACGGCGTCTTCTTCAGCATCGACGAGGAGGTGCAGTTCATAGAGACGAAAGCCCGCGTGGACGCGGAGACCATACAGCGGTTGAAGGACATCCGCGACATGGAGGAGGCCTACCGCTCGGTGCGTGGGGCCTACACGGCGGATCCGGACAGCTTGCTCGCGTTCATCCAGGAAGAAAATCTCCCGGTGGCGTTCAACATGGGATCTTTCCACGACACGCTCTCGGAGGAAGCTAGCCGCAAGGCCGGTTACGTGCTCAAGCGTTCGGACGTGGCGCGTGTCGGGGCCAAACTCGGATACACCGAAGAGCAGTTCCTCGACATGATCTCGATGGACAAGGTGGTCTACAAGGTCCGCGATAACGTCTTCACCAGCTACTTGTCGGAAAACTTGACCCCGGAGAAGCGCCAGGAGAAGCGTCTTCCCCCGGTGTCGCTGGATTCCCTTTGGTTCAACCCCCTAACGGGCGAACGCTTTATCATCAAGACCGGAACGGTCGAAACCGGCGGCGTGACGCAGCCGACGGTCCTGTGCCAGGACCCTACGCCCTTCGGCCGGGAAGGCATCAAGAAGGACACGCTGCGCTTCGGCTCGCTTTCCGAATCGCACACGGATGGCAACTGGCGGAACAACTGACGTCCGGACCCGCCTGGCCCTCGTCTGGGACGGCCAGCGCATCCAGTGGGTCATGGGCACGGGACGCACGGTCGCGAAGGCCGGCGAAGAGCCTGCATCCGGACTCGAGCAGTTCGCGCAGGCATGCAAAGACCTGAAATCCCGCGGACTCGGGGCTGAAGTCGTGGTGTGGGGCCTCCGGCATCCGGACTTCGCGCTCGTGCCAGGGACGGCCGCGGACGGTGCGGCCTCCGCATGGAAGCTGCTGTTCGGGGAGGTGCCCGCCGGAGCGCAGGTGCGGCCGTTTCGTGTCGACGGGCCGGAAGGCACGTGGGTCATGGCGGAAGCGGTTGCGGGGAAGGCGGAGGATGCGGTGGTCGCGGTGTGGCCGCAGGCGCGTATCGAAAGTCCGACGCTTCGGTTCCTAGAGTCGGCTGGGCGTCAAGAGTTTGGCCATGCGCAATCCGTGGTATACCTCGACGTCGCCCAAGGCCGAGCGCTCGGGGTGCGCTTCGATGCCGGGCGGTTGAAGTGGGCGATGCCCGTGGCGGATACCGCAGGAGAGGGGCTCCTCTACGCGGTCGTGAATGCCATGCACCGCGACGGGGTCGCTCCGGCCGAGGTCGAGGTGGTGTGGAGTGGGGAAGCCCAGCGGGACGATGCGCTGTGGGCTTCTTTTGCGCCGTTCTTTCCGAAGATGGGCCTGCTCATGGCCTTCCAACCCGTCGAATGGACGCCGGCTGGACTGCGGGAGCAGCGGTGGGCTGGCGTGGCGAACCTGTGGGCATGCGGATAACGGGCGGGGCGCTGAAGGGCCGCCGATTGCCGGAGGTGAAGGGATTCACCGGGAGGCCCACGACCGACTTCGGACGGGAGAGTCTGTTCAACGTGCTCGGGAACAAGGTGGATTTCGAGGAGCTCGATGTGCTCGACCTGTTCGCAGGGACGGGCATGGTGAGTCTCGAGTTCGCCAGCCGGGGTGCCCGGACGGTTACAGCGGTGGAGAAGGACGTGCGGGCAGTGCGGGCGATGGCGGAGGCGTTCGAGAAGTTCGGGTGTGCGGAATGTGAGGCGCTCCGGGGCGATGCGCTGGAGTTCATTCGGCGGGCGCCGGCGGCCTTCGGGCTGGTGTTCGCGGATCCGCCATACGATTTGCCGGATTTGGCCCGCCTGCCGGCGCTGGTGAGGGAGTCGGGGCTGCTGCCGGACGGGGGCTGGTTCGTGCTCGAGCACGGAGAGCGGACGGATGTGAGCGGCGAGGCGGGATTTATCGAATGCAGGCACTACGGCCACGTACATTTCAGTTTCTTTGAGTACCCAGCCCCTTTGCCATGAGACGCGCCATCTACCCCGGATCGTTCGACCCTGTGACCCTCGGCCACATCAACATCTTGACACGGGCCCTGACGCTATTCGATGAGGTAGTCATCGCGGTCGGGCGGCACCACGAGAAGACGGCGATGTTTCCGCTGGCGCAGCGGCTCGCG
>JBMTYE010000081.1:0-7169 GCA_049454255.1 Flavobacteriales bacterium | reverse complement strand
CTGTCGTGACGGCCTTCAACTACGCGAAGGACATCTGGGCCGCAACCCTGAACTCGGCGGTCACCATCCGCATCAACGTCTCGTGGAGCCCCCTGTCCGGAGGCACACTCGCCCAAGCCGGGCCCACGACCATCCACCAGAACTTCCCCGGCGCGACCTTCCCTTCCACCTACTACGCTGTCGCACTGGCAAACAGCCTCGCCGGTACCGACCTGAGTCCCTCGAACGACCTGACCTGCACGTTCAACAGTTCCGCGAATTGGTACCTCGGCACCGACGGCTATCCGCCGTCTGGCCAATACGACTTCGTCACTGCCGCCCTGCACGAAATCGGGCACGGGCTCGGCTTCATCGGCAGCGCCTACTGGTCGAATGGCTTCGGGTTCCTCGGCACCGACGGCATTCCTTATGTGTACGACCGGTTCACGGAGACGAATCTGGGTACGGACCTAGTGAACCTCGACAACGGCAGCACCACGCTGGGGTCGGCACTCGTTTCGAACAACATCTACTGGAACGGGCCAGAGGGCATCGAGTCGGGAAACGGAACGCGGCCCCGGCTCTACGCGCCCAGCATCTATGAACCCGGTTCGAGCTATTCCCACCTCAACGAATCGAGCTACCCGGCGGGCAATATTAACGCCCTGATGACCCCGGCGCTGAACTCGGCTGAGGCAAACCACGATCCCGGTCCCATGGTGCTGGCGATGTTTCGGGACATGGGCTGGTCTGCGGGAGATTGCAGCATTGCAGATGTTGCGATCGGGGTGCAGTCGCCGTGCCATCCGGGCACGAATACCTTCGGCCAAACCCTCACCGTCACCTTCGAAAATCCTCCAGCCTCCGGGGCCTTGGTCATCAACGGCCAGGCCTTCTCCATCGGCACAAGCCCCATGACGGTGACCCTGACGAACCTGCCTGCCACGGGTTTGCCCGTCGACCTCGACGTCCACTTCTCGGGCGATTCAGACTGCAGCTATACCATTCCTCAGGCCTTCACCGCCCCTGTTTCCTGCTGCGGACAGGTGCGCTTGCGGACCATCGATCCTGGGGCAGATGCCGTCGAGGTGCGGCTCGTGGGCACATGTTCGGTGGCGCTGGCCGGGTGGGAACTCCGGTCTGGAGCCCAGGTGTGGTCCCTCCCGGACACCTTACTCCCCGCGGGAGCCCTGTTCAGCGTTCCGTGTTCCGGTTGGAGCCCTCCTGCAGCGGGGGGAGAGGTGTTGCTGGTGGGGCCGAACGGCACCCCGGCGGACTACGTGCGCTGGAGCACTTCCTCGGGCAATGGCGATGCGGTACACGAAGCTGCTGCGGTGGCAGCAGCGATTTGGTCTGCCGGCAGCTATGTCGCCGCGCAACCCATCCTGAACTACATCGGCTATACCGCGCACGGTGCCGCCTACTGGACGGGCCAACCCATTCCCTGTGCCTTCACCTCCGTCGTAGCCGCGGGCGCTCCGTCCGCCTGCGACCCGGCCACGAACACCTTCGGAGCTTCCGTGACCATCGCATTTCAAGGGGCGCCGACTACCGGCTCGTTGTTGGTCAACGGTATGGCCTTCCCCATCGGGTCGAGCCCGCGCACCGTCGCACTGACGGGCCTCCTGAGCACGGGCGAACCGCTGGCCGTAGCGGTGACCTTCACCACCCAACCGAACTGCGCCGCCACCTTCCCGGGCGTCCTCCAGGCCCCCGTGGCTTGTGATTGTCCGATGGACCTGAGCGGCAACCGGGTCGTCGAAGTGGCGGACGTGCTGGCGTTGCTGGCGGCCTTCGGGTGTTCCGGCACCTGTCCGGCCGATCTCACGGGCGATGGGGCGGTCGGGGTCGCTGACGTGCTGGTCTTGCTGAGCGGCTTCGGCGCATCGTGCCCGGAATAGCAGGGGGAGCAAGCGAAGGAGGAGAAAAGACAGGATGGTTTGCCAAATATTTTGGCAAAGCCGCTTACATTAGCAGCATGTCTGCCGAGCGCGCCATCCTCCACCTTGACCTCGACACGTTTTTTGTGTCCGTTGAACGCCTGCTCGACCGGCGCCTCGCGGGCAAACCGCTCCTGATCGGCGGCACTGGTGACCGCGGCGTCGTGGCTGCGTGCAGCTACGAAACCCGGGCCTTCGGCGTACATTCCGGCATGCCCATGCGCCAGGCCCGCGCGATGTGCCCGGAGGCCATCGTCATCCGCGGCAATACCCAGAACTACATGCGGCATTCCGAAGCCGTGACGGACATCGTCCGCGAAGCCGTGCCGGTCTGCGAAAAAACGTCCATCGATGAGTTCTATGCCGACCTCACCGGGCTCGACCGCTTCTTCGGATGCGGAAAATTCGCCCGCGAACTGCGCGAACGGGTCGTGCGCGAAACCGGCCTGCCCATTTCCACCGGCCTGAGCACGAGCAAAACGGTCAGCAAAATGGCCACCGGCGAGGCCAAACCTGCTGGCGCACTCCACATCCACTCCGGCACCGAGCGCACCTTCCTCGGCCCCCTCTCCATCCGCAAAATCCCCTCGGTCGGAACCGCCACCTTCCACACCCTCCGCAACCTCGGCATCCGCCGCATCCACACGGTCCAAGACATGCCGCCCGACCTGCTCGAACAGGTTCTCGGCGCGAACGGGCGGATGATTTGGCGCAAAGCGCACGGCATCGACCCCAGCCCGGTCATCCCCTTCAGCGAGCGCAAATCCATCTCCACCGAACGCACCTTCGCCCGCGACACCGCTGACCTCCAGCGCATCCGGCCGCTCCTCATCGCCATGGCCGAGAACCTCGCCTACCAGCTCCGCCGCGGACGCCGACTCACCGCCAGCATCACGGTCAAGGTGCGCTACGCCGACTTCGACACCCGCACCCTCACGGCCTCCCTCCCCTACACTGCCGCCGACCACCTCCTCGTGCCCCGCGTCCTCGAGCTCTTCGATCGGCTCTTCGACCGACGCGTCCTCGTACGCCTCATCGGCGTCAAGTACAGCCACCTCGTCAGCGGCGGCTGCCAAATGGACCTCTTCAACGACACCGGCGAGCGCGTCGCCCTCTACCAGGCCCTCGACCGCATCCGGGACCGCTTCGGCGACCGCAGCATCGTCGCCGCCGCCGGCCTCGAAGCCCGCACCATCGGCCGCCCGAACCCCTTCGATGGCTCCGCCCCCCTCCTCCTCGCAAACCGCCACCACTAACCCCCCTCCCGCACCCCACCACCGCACCCCAACTCCAAGTCGTTCTCAACCTCAACCCCAACCTCAACCTCGCCCTCAAACTCGCCCTCAAACTCAAACTCGCGGCGAAGCCGCGCAACCTCAACCCCTTCCTCCCATGTGCGGCCGCTACACCACCGTCTCTACCGTTGCCCGCGTCGAAGAACGCTTCCGGGTCCAGGTTCCTGTTCAACAGGTTTGGGAGCCGAACGCAAACGTGTCTGCTGGAGCGGCGGCGCCGGTCATTGCGGACGAGAATCCGGGAGCAGTGCAGCTGATGCAGTTCGGCTTTACCCCCCGCTGGGCGAAAAAGCAGTTCTACACCCTCAATGCGCGGTCGGAAGGCGATTCGAACCCGGACGACAATCCGCGGTATGCCGGGGCGATGGGCATTCTGCGCAAGCCCATGTTTCGGCAGTCCATCCGCGACCGGCGGTGCATCGTGATCGCCGATGCCTTCATCGAAGGGCCGAAAGACCTCAAGCTCAGCCGGCCGTTCCTCGTGTATCCGCGGGACGGACAGCCGCTGGCGCTTGCGGGGATTTGGGACGAGTGGGCCCATCCGGAAACCGGTGAGTGCATCCGCTCGTTTGCGGTGCTCACCACGGTCGCGAACCCCACGTTGCAGGCCATCGGCCACCACCGGTCCCCCGTGGTGCTCGATCCGGACGACGAGCGGGTGTGGATCGACCGGGAAGCGCCTATCGCAGAAGTCACGGCCCTGATGCGCCCTTGTCCCACCGGACGACTGAACGCCCATCCCATCGATCCGGCCATCCGCGACCCACGCGCAAACGGATCCGAACTGCTCCGGCCCACCGGTGAACTCGTGCACCCCGAACACCGCTACATCCTGCACGAACACCTCCAGATGTTCGGGATGGGGGAAGGGCGGGCGCGCAACCGAGCGCAGTCGCGGGGTTCTGACCAGCTGCCCCTCTTCGGCTGACCTCCCATGCGCCTGGTCAACCACTCCCGGTTCAGCCTGCGCTACGGGCTGATGACCGTCGAGGAACTCGTCGCCGATGCCGTACGGGATGGGGTGTCAGCACTGGCCCTGACCGACATCAACGCCACGTCCGCCGGTTGGGATTTCGTCGCCGCCGCGGAACGGCAGGGCGTCCGTCCTGTGCTGGGCATCGACTTCCGCGACGGCGCGCGGGAACGGTATGTCGGGCTGGCTCGGGATGCAGGGGGGTACGCGGAACTGTGTGCGCACCTCACGGACCACCTCCATGCACACCGCGCGTTCGGGGCGGAGGCGCCTGCGTTCCGGAGGGCGGCCGTGGTGTATCCGTGGCGGGTTTGGGCGGCGGGTGAGGTGCAGGAGCTCGGGGAGGACATGTGGATCGGGGTGCGCCCGGGCGAGTTGGGGGAGCTGCGGGTGTGGGAGGGGGACGCGGCGCGGCGCGGGCGGGTGCCGTGGGACCGGCTCATCGCCTATGCACCGGCGACCTTCCGCAACCGGGGCGATTGGAACTGCCACCGCCTGCTGCGGGCCATCGGGGAGAATGTCCTCCTCGCCCGGCTGCAGCCCGAGGATACCGGACACCCCGGCGACCGGGTCCTGACGCCGGACGAACTCCGGGCGGCGTTTGCCGAACGCCCCGAGTGGGTCGCCCGGTCGGAGCGCCTGCTCGCCGGGTGCAGCATCGCCCTGCCCCGCCCGGTCGATGGCCGCAAACACAACAACCCCCACACCTACACGACCACGACCGAAGACGACCGACGCCTGATCCGGACCCTCTGTGCGGAGGGACTGGCCTACCGGTATCCGGACGGGCACGGGGCGGAGGTCGAGACGCGTTTGGCCCATGAGCTTGACGTCATCGAAAGCCAAGGCTTTCTCGCCTACTTCCTGATCAACTGGGACATCGTGCAGTACGCGCGCAGCAAGGGGTACTTCCATGTCGGCCGAGGCAGCGGGGCGAATTCGCTGGTTGCCTA
Source organism: Flavobacteriales bacterium (assembly GCA_049454255.1). Taxonomy (GTDB): domain Bacteria; phylum Bacteroidota; class Bacteroidia; order Flavobacteriales_D; family Sanyastnellaceae; genus CAMCYM01. The sequence continues at coordinate 2,029 of JBMTYE010000081.1, read as the reverse complement.
CCTCTTGCGCATCACCGACGTCGACCCCATCGAGCTCGACCTGTACTTCGAGCGGTTCATCAACCTGTACCGCACGAATCCGCCCGACTTCGACATCGACTTTTCGTGGACCGACCGCGACGATGTGACGCGCTACATCTTCGAGCGGTTTCCGCACGTCGCCCTCGTCGGCGCGTACAGCACGTTCCAACACCGGGCGGTCGTCCGGGAGCTCGGGAAGGTGTTCGGCCTGCCCAAACACGACATCGACGCCCTGGCCGACGGGCGCGCAGACCTGAACCAGCTGAGCGACCTCGAGCTGCTCGTGGTGCGCTATGCCGCCCGGCTGAACGACTTTCCGAACGCCCTGACGCCGCACGCCTGCGGCATCCTCATCGCGGACCGCCCCCTGCACCACTTCTGCGCGACCTTCCTCCCCCCGAAGGGCTTCCCCACCACCCAATTCGACATGGTAGTCGCCGAAGACGTGGGGCTCTACAAGTTCGACATCCTCAGCCAACGCGGCCTGGGCAAGATCCGCGACGCGGTGGCGCTGGTGGCCCAGCGCGATCCTGAGCGCGCCGCGGCCATCGACCTCCACGACCTCAACGCGTTCAAGGCCGACCCCGACGTGCAGCGCATGCTCCGGGAGGCGCGGGCCGTCGGCTGCTTCTATGTCGAGTCCCCGGCCATGCGCATGCTCCTGCGCAAGCTGCAGGTCGACACCTACCTCGGGCTCGTCGCCGCAAGCTCCGTCATCCGGCCGGGCGTGGCGCGCAGCGGCATGATGCGGGCGTACATCGAGCGGCACCGCGATCCCGCGCGGCGGGCGGATGCCCATCCGGTGCTCGCGGACCTCATGCCCGAAACCTACGGGGTGATGGTCTACCAGGAGGACGTCATCAAGGTCGCCCACAAATTTGCCGGGCTCGACCTCGGGGAAGCGGATGTTCTGCGGCGGGGGATGAGCGGCAAGTTTCGCTCGCGGGAGGAGTTCTCCCGCGCGCGCCAAACCTTCATCGACCGCGCCATCGACCGCGGCCACACCCCCGACGACGTCGCCGACGTTTGGCGCCAGGTCGAGAGCTTTGCCGGCTACGCCTTCGCAAAAGGCCACTCTGCCTCCTACGCCGTCGAGAGCTACCAAAGCCTCTACCTCAAGGCCCACCACCCCGTCGAGTACATGGCCGCCTGCATCAACAACTTCGGCGGCTTCTACCGCACGGAGTTCTATGTCCACGAAGCCCGGCGGGTCGGGGCCACCGTCGTCGAGCCGTGCATCGCCACCGGTGAATGGGAGGCCACCGTCCACGGCACGACCATCGTGCTCGGATTCAACCTCGTCGCCGGGGCGGATGCCGCGACGGTGGCCCGCGCCGTCCGGTGCCGAGAAGCCGACGGGCCGTTCCGGTCCCTCGACGACTTCGTCCGCCGCGTGCCGGTCGTGGCGGACCAGCTGCTGCCCCTGATTCGGGCCGGCGGCTTCCGCTTCACCGGGCGGTCGAAGCACCACCTGCTGTGGGAAGCCCACCTGCTGCTCGGGCACATCCGCGGTCGCGGCGGCGCTCCCACCCTGTTTGCCGCGACGTCCCGGCCCTTCAGCTTGCCGCCGCTTGAAGGCGGGGTGCTTGAGGACGCATTCGACCACATCGAACTCTTCGGGTTTCCGCTCGAGCCGCCCTTCCATCTGCTCACCGACACGGCGCGGCGCCAGGCAGAGTGCAGCGTGCCGGCGCGGGATTTGGCCGAACACATCGGGACCACGGTCGAGGTCACGGGCTATGTGGTCGCCCTCAAAGACACGGCTACCGTCGCGGGAGAGCGGATGTGCTTCGGCTGCTTCATCGATGCCCAAGGCGATTGGCTGGACACCCTGCATTTTCCGCCCGTCTTGCGCGCTTTCCCGTTTCGTGGCCGCGGCATCTACCGCATCCGAGGTACGGTGCGCGAGGAATTCGACTGCATCCACGGCGAGGCGGTGGCGGTGGAAAAGCTCGCCTACATCCCCGACCCGCGCTTCGACGACAGCGGCCCCGCAGCTCCCGCCGGA
>JBMTYE010000080.1:0-7190 GCA_049454255.1 Flavobacteriales bacterium | reverse complement strand
ATCGTGTGTCTGTTCGTGCCGGATTGCGACCACTGCCGGGAGACGGCCGCCGAGCTGTGCCAGCTGGCGAAGACGACGAAACTGCCTCCGGTGCACATCCTCTTCCTCGATGAAGGAGCAGAGGGGATTCCGGATTTCTTCTCCGTGGCGGGTTGTGCCACGAGCTACCAGGTGCTGGGTCACGGGGCGTTCTTCCCGCTGCTCGGCAGCGGAAGCGATACGCCCGGGGTGTACTGCCTGTGGAACGGCAACGTCGTCGCGGCGTTCGATGGGACCGGAGCGAATGCCTTCGATGCGGCGAAGATGAAGAAGGCGTTTCAGCTGAAGTAAGGGGGCACGGGGGCGTCAGTCGGCCGGGCGCAGGTCCAGGCTGTGGAAGATGCCGAGTTGCAGGGTGTGGTTGTTCTCGGCGCGCAGGCCGTCGGCTTTGAGGACGAACTGGTTGAGGTAGCCCGCCTGGAGTTGCAGGGAAGGGGAGAGGCGGTAGCCGAGGGCGGCGTAGAGCCGGTTTTGGTCGAGGACATTGCGGGCGATGCCTGGGCCCCAGCCGGCGAACACCTCGTCGTACACGGTAAGGAACAGCGGGCCGTGCAGGGGCACGGTGGCTGCGGCGCGGTACCGCACCCGGTGGCGCAGCACCTGGCCTGACGCGGTCTCGAGGAAGCGCTGCTCGAAGCGGTAGCGGTGGTGCAGGCGGACCCGGCCCAGCTCCTGCTGCACGGCGACCTGCTCCCAGATCCGGTGCTCGTCCGTCACGTCCGCGATGGGCTGCTCGCCGTACGGGAAGGTGCGGATCCAGCCGTAGCCCGCGGTGAAGGCGGCTCCGGAAGGGGTGGAGCGTTCGAGGCCCACGCGCAGCAGGGACTGCTGCCAAACCGCGCCCCAGTCCGCCCGGCGCCACTGGTACTCCGTTTGGAGGTTCCAGGAGTTCGCCAGGCGGTGGGTGCCGAAGTACATGGCCCAGGCGTGGCCGGCCGGGGCGATGGAGCGCTGCGCGGCGGTCGGGCCGCACAAGACGGCGAGCAGCAGCGAGGTGAGTGCGGTGTAGAGGCGGGAGGCGGTCATGCGGAGCGGGGTGAGATGACGGTGCCGCGGGCGACGTCCGGCCCGAGGAACAGCCGCGCGTAGGTGCGGAAGGCCACCAGACCGTCGAGGATGAGGGCAAGAACGACGCAGGCGAGCAAGAGGGGTTCGTCTTCGTGGATGTGGTCGAGGAGCAGGTCCTCGCCCACAAAGGTCGGGGTGATGGGAAAGCCCGCAAGACCCAGACCGGCCAGAATGAACACCCCGCCCAGCACCGGAGCGGTGTGGATGTGGCCGTGGAACCGCGAGAGGTCAGCAGCGTAGCCGCGCGCTTCGAGCCGGTTCAGCACCACGATGCCGGTCAGGGTGCTCAAGACGATACCGCTGAGGAAGAGAAGGAACTGGTCCGGGCTGATGGCCTCGTTGAAGCCGAGGGCCAGGGCGAGGAAGAGTTGGTTCACCGCCACCAGCGACCAGGCATGCAGGGCGCGCCCGCGCTCGACGAAGGCCTTGAGAATGAACACCAGCGAGAAGGCAGCGAAGGCGGTAGGCAGCACGGAGAGCAGGGAAGCAGGCAGCTCGTCCCGGCGCACCACGCCGTAGGCCCCCATGAAAAACACCGCAATCGCCAGGACATAGGTGCTGCGGGTTTCGAGGAAGCCGAGCGCCCGACCCGCCCGCTTGATGGGAGACCACAGCAGGCGGTACTGCACGCCGTCCATCCGGAATTCCTGCAGGCCCAGCACATAGCCGGTGTAGCGGAGCCGGCCGAGCAGCCGGTCCGGCCGCCACATGCGCCGCGGCACGAAGTCGAAAAACAGGTTGTGCATCCGCAGACTGAGGACCGAGGGCGAGACGAGGAGTTGGTACGTGCGCAAAAAGGCATTCGCGGTCAGGTGGAGCAGGGCAACGGTGGGCAGGCCGAGGGCGACCCAGACGAACATCCATCCGATTTGGCCTGTGCTGGAGTATGCAATCTGCACTTTTACAGAGGGTTGAACCCGCGCGATTGCCGGGGCGATGAAGGCGGTGAGCAGGCCTACACCCCCCACGCACCACGTCAGCACCTCGGAGGCCTGCCAAACCGGACCCGTCCGGATGAGCAGGAACACCCCCGCATGGGTCGCGAGCGCCCCGTAGAAAATGGCACTCGACGCCGTGGGCCCCTCGATCGCCCGTGCCACCCAACTCGAGAACGGCACCTGGCCGCCCTTGATCGCCGCCGCCAGCAGCACCAGCGCAGCCAGCGCGGCATGCCAGCCGCCGCCTCCGCCCGCCGCGTCGTGCGCCGCCACCGATTCCTCCAGGTACGCGAACTGCAGTCCGTAGCCGAAGTGGTGGTGCGAAAGCCAAATCGCCACCAGCAGCGCCACGTCCGCCAGCCGGTACAACGACACGACTTTCAAGGCATTGCGGACCGGCAAATAGCGCTCGCGGTAGAAACCGATGAGGAAGAACGACGACACGCCCACGGTCTCCCACCCGATGAGCAGCGTCTCGAGGTTGCCGGCGAGCGTGAGCAGCAGGAGGCCGACGAAGAAGAATTGGAGGTTCAGGAAAAACCGCCGGAACCCAGGGTCCCGGTGCAGGTAGGTGCGGCTGAAGCGCACGACAAGCAGGTCGATGGCAGCGGCTACGGCGAGGTACCAGGCGCCCGTGCCGTCGAGCAGGAAGCGCAGCACGAAGTCGCCGTGGTGCGAGCGGTAGAGGACCGGACCGTCGGCCGGGATCGTCGCCGCGCCCTGCGCGGCCCAAACCCCCAGCGCCACCGCCACCGCCAGCGGTCCCGCCAGCGCTAACCGGTACAGCGCCCCCTCCGCACGGCGCGACACGAACAGACTCACACACCAGGCCAGAGCAGGGATGAAAAAGAGAAGTTCCATGGTTCCTTCGCGGTTACAGGGTGGGAGTCAGGATGTGGACGGCCAAATTCTCCCGGGTGGCCTCGGCGATCTCGAGCGCTGCCGACGGCGGTGTCCCAGCGAAGTCGGGCCCGGGCGCCCCCACGTGCCGCACCTCCGACGCCGGCCGATAGGGCTCCCACCCCCCGCCGGCACCGAAGCGGTACACCCCACCCCCCGGCGGTGCCGCCACCAGCACGATCCACCCCAGCGCGAACCACGATCGCTGGTCCGGCAGTGCCTCCAGCACCCGGTCGATGGCCTCCGGCGTGTGTTCGATGACGAGCAGAAGCCGCATGGGGTCGTGGATTTCCACCATTTGGAGCGGGAGTCCGGGCCTGAGGTCGCCATCGGCGCTGTGGCTCACCCCGAAGAGTCCGATGACGTGGTGGGAGAGCTTCGTTCCCGCCCCTAACGCGGCATTGTCCATCCGCGAGAAGTAGTACTCGAGGCAGATGCCGCCGCACACCACGGGCAACGGCGCGAGCACCTGCTGCAGGGTCAGGCCCTCCGGATCCTCCGTGGGGTCGTAGCTCGCATGGAACGCCCGGCGGTCGAGGAAGAGGTTGCGGAACCGGGCGCGGCGGCCCACGAGGCACACCGCGTTCGACCCGTGGCCGAGCTCGGGCCGCGGCTCAGCGTAGGATCCCGACCGCGCGGCGACGGCGCGGCGCACCCGCTCTGCCGGCGCCCCGGTGTCCACCGTCACGAACCGGCGCGACCGCTCCACGGCGTTGCGGGCCAGCGCCGTTTCGAAGGCCGCCCGCGCTTCCGTATAGGCCGCGGCACAGGCGGCCGGCAGTTCACCGAGGTCGAAGCACCGGAGTGCATCGCTGGCGGTGTCGTGCAGCGCGCCCACGAACCACGTGGTCTCCGGAAGGTCGAGCCCGCGGGAGCGCAGCCGCTCGCGGACGTCGGGCCGGTTTGCCAAGGCCGCGAAGATGCGCGCATTCACTCCGCCCGGCCGCCCACTGCAGGCGCCGCAGTCGTAGGCGGCGTGGTGGGGGTTGTTTGCGCTGCTGCTGCCGTGGCCCACCACGAACACAACGGGCGGTAGGGGAGCAGCGAACCCCATGGCATGCAAGGCGTTGTAGACGAGGTCGGCCATTTCGTCCGGCGTGAATCCCACCTGCAAGCCGTCGCAGATTTCCGGAGGCGAGGCAGCTTCAAGTTGCAGGCGGCCGTCTACCGCCATGTGGGCGAAGGCGTCCGCGTGGTCCGGGCGGCGGCGGGGGACGAAGACGTCGGCGGCGAGGCGAACCGCAGCAACCGCGCCCAGGGCCCACGTGGCGGCCAAACCCCGCAACGGCGTTCCGGTCGCCCGGTGCGCCAGCGGCGCCGATCCCTTGCGGTGGCCGCGGTCGAGTTCCCGGATGAGGTGGCGGGGCGTGACGGGCACCGGGGCGAGCTTTTCGCTGAACTGTCCCCCGAGCGGCACGAAGCGGACGGCCACGCCGAAAAACCCAGGCGCCCCGTAGGTCACACACCGTGGCTCGACGGCCTCGAGGTGCCGCCGCAGGCTGTCTTCCCGGTCGTCGATGCAGCAGATCGCAGCCCACGCCGGCGCCTGAGGTTCCTGTGCCAGAGGCACTTGCGCAATCGCGGAGAGCACTTCGTCGTGGAAATGCCCTTCGAAGGCCGTTTGCCAAAGCGCAAGCACCTCCTCCCGCTCGCCGAGTTCAGCATCCGCCAGCGGGTCGTACGGCGCATCGAGCGGCGCAGACGCCAGCGGCGCCCAGTGCCGCCCTGCATGCCGGTCCAGCGCGTCGATCTCCAGGAGCAGTTCCAGGTGCACCCACTCGCGCAACGTGATCTGGCGGGTGTCGAGCAGGGTCTCGGGCATGCGCTCGACCGTGGCCACGAGTCCACCCCAACCGCGGTGCGCGAGCTGCTGCTCTGTCACATACGTCGCGTACCACGCCGGGTCCCCGACGAGCAGGTGGAGCAGCGCGCTGAGTTCCACTTCCGGGTCGTGCAGCAGCGCGGTTGCCCGCCGCGAGTGCAGGATGCGCACGGCACTTGCCCGGTCGAGGTGGCGGATGCCCGCCAGCAGGCCGGAGCCGTCGGAGGGAAAGAGGTCGTGGGCCACCCCTTGGTCGAGGTAGGCACCCACGAGGCGGAACAGGCGGGGCTGCACGGCAGCATCGAGGTCCAGCCGGTATCGGTCGCGCCAGGCAATGCGCAACGGCCGCGGGCCTTCCGGGGGCCGCTGCGGATACACCCCGTGCACCATGCGGTCGAGCCAAACTTCCTCCGCACCCTCCCCGTGCCGTTCCCGGATGGCCCGGCGCAGGTCGGCATCCGCAATCCGCCCGGTGGCCAGCAAGCCCCGGTAGTCGGCCAGCGGCAGGGTGACGTTGACGCGCAACTGACGCTCTGCCTGGAAGATACCGTCGAAAAAGGAACGGTGCTGGTAGGCGTGCAGGGTGTTGTGGTGCACGAAGTCCCGCAAGGCGGGTTGGGCAGGCAGGTGGTGGGCGAGCCGCTTCAGGGTCGCCTCCTCATCCCACACCGCTGCCCCGGTGGCCACCGCTGGAACCGGCGGTTTCTTGCGCACACGGCGCGCCGCCAGCGGATGGCCGCTCCGGGCCACGAGCGCCTCGATGCCCACCCATTCCACCGCCACCCCGCGGTGTTCCAGGCGCTCCTGGAAGTGGTGGAGCGCTTCCATCGCGCTGTGGTCGATCAAGCGCAGTTCCAGGACATCGAGGTACAGCGTGCTCACGGGTGTCCCCGCCTGCTCGACGTGGCGCAGCGCTCGGGCTAAGCCCGCGTTGATCCCGAGGATGTTCGAAAACACGGCCGCACCCCGCACGTGCAGGGTGAGTTCCGGACCATCGGGATGCAGGGCGACATCGGACACCAGAAGTTCCCGCGGCGAGGCCCCGCGGAAGAGGTGGACGATGAACTTGACGGCCATCCCCGACGCGATGCCGATGAGCAAATCCTCGTACAAGGTGAAAAACACCGTGGTCCCGAAGATGGCGGCCTGTTCCGGCCCGATGCGCCACGCGGCGATCCACTCGCGCGGATGGGCGAGCCGGATGCCCACCCCGATGAGCAGGGCCGCCAGGGCCGCAGTGGGAATGCGTTCGAGCACCGGCACGGCGAGGAGCGCCGCAAGGAGCAGGAAGAGCCCGTGGAAGAAGTTCGACCAGCGGGTCATGCCGCCGTTTGCTGCGTTTGCCGAGCTGCGGGCGACTTCTGAAATCATGGGAAGCCCGCCGAACACCGCCGCGACGACATTCGAGGCGCCGGTCGCCAGCAGGTCGCGGTTCGGATCGGAGGTCCGCTTCCACGGGTCGAGGGCATCGACCGCTTTCACCGTCAGCAGGCTCTCGAGACTGCCGACGAGCGCGAACATCACGAGGTATTTGAGGAAGGTGGTCGGCGATGCCAAACCGCTGAAATCCACGTGAATTCCCAGGGCATCCGCAAACCGTCCGATGGCCACCAGGCGCTCCGGACCGAGTCCGGCAGCGAGGCCCAGCGGGATGGCGCACACGAGGACCACCAGCGGGGCAGGAACCTTGCGCAGCGCAGGAACGGGCAAGGCCGGCCAGGCCAGGACGATCGCGAGCGAAACGAGGCCGATGCCCGCGACCACCGGGTCGGCGGCTGCGATGCAGGCCGGCAGGGCCGCGAGCAACTCCAGCGGCCCCTTTCCGGCCCAAATCCCATTCGGGGTTCCGAGGAGGATGGGGGCTTGTTTCGCGAGGATAATCAACCCGATGGCGGCGAGCATCCCGTGGACGGCGGCCAGGGGAAAGAGGTCCACCAGGCGGCCCCAGCGGAGGAGTCCGAAGGCGATTTGGAGCAGGCCGGCGGCGACGATGACGCCCAGCGTCAACTGCCATCCGGTCGTTCCGCCGCCGAAGTCGGCCACAGATCCGGCGACGATGACGATTAGGCCTGCCGCAGGCCCCTTGATTGCGAGTGCAGAACCGCTGAGAAAGGTGCCCAGCAGGCCCCCGACGATGGCGGTCACGAGTCCCATCACGGGCGGAAAGCCCGACGCAGACGCGATGCCGAGACTCAAGGGCAGCGCGAGCAGGAAGACGACAAAGCCGGACGAGGCGTCCGCGGTCCAGTGCGCACGGAGGCCAGCGAGACCGTCCGCGGGCATGCGGGAATGCTGCATGGTGCAGGAAGATGAGATGAAACGGAGGGGACACACGGCGTGCGCGGTTCGTGCCGCACGCGATTCGCGCGGCATTTGTCCGCGCGGCTCCGTTGTTCAGCAGTCGAGCTTCAACGCGCAGTGCA
>JBMTYE010000079.1:0-7222 GCA_049454255.1 Flavobacteriales bacterium | reverse complement strand
CGAAGCGGCCGCCCTGGTATGCCTGCGGGGCGAGCTTGCGGGCGAGCCCCGATTCGGCAGTTCCCATCTGCTGCATCAACTCGTCCTCGAGCTGGGCCACAAACGCGAAGCCCGCCCGCAGCGAATCGCCGCGCACGAAGGCGACCACCGGCTGGGTGCCCTCCGCGAGCGCCGCAGGCATCGCTGCCGGAGCCGACCGGAACGTCAGGAAGGTCAGGACCCCGCACCACACGGCGAGAACGGCGAGCGCCGCATACAACAGCTTAGAATTCATGCAGTAGGGGGATGGGAGGTGAATTGGCGGCGCATGTCCACGAACCGCAGCAAGACCTCCTCTGCCCAATCGGCGGCCAGCCGCTGGACTTCCTCGAGGCCGCTGGTCTCTGTCATTGCCACCTTGAAGAGCTGCTCGTAACGATCTAACTCGTACTTAACCAAATACTTGTCGTTCCAGCTGATGATCTGGATCCGCATGAGCGGATGGGGGATTTCGGCGACGTTGCGCATGGGACGCCGCGAAGATAACTTCGGACGGCCATGGAAAGGACGCACACGGCGGAGGGAGCGGCTTGGAAACGGGCTGCGGCATGGGTGGCCTCGGCGCCGCCGTTGCTCGACCCGGCCCCGGGGTGGACGGCGTTCCGTGGGCTGCGTCCCGAGGTGGTCGAGGCGGTCGACGGTGAGGCGCTGGCGGAGCGGTGCGCACAGGTGCCGGCGCGGCTCGGCCGCCGGTTTGAGCAAGTCGTGCAGGCGTTGCTGCACGCGGATCCGGACTGGGAGGTGATCGCAGCGGGCATGCAGGTTTTTGCGCCCGATGGCTCCACGGCGGGCGAATTCGACCTCGTCGTGCGGCACCTTCCGACCGACCGCTGGGTGCACGTGGAGTGCGCCTGCAAGTTGTATCTAGGCGACGGACGGTCCCGCGCCCACAGCCGGTGGCACGGAACGACCCTGGCCGACACCCTCGAAGCGAAAGTCCAGACCCTCCGTCGCCAAACCGCCCTCAGCGCCTCCCCCCTCGGCGCCGCCGCCCTCGCGGCGCTCGGCGTCGACCGCGTGACCGCCGAAGTCCTCCTGCTGGGCTGGTTTTTCGTGCCCTTCCGGATGCTCGGTGGGGCCGCCCTTCCGAACGGGGCGCACCGGTCCGTCCCGACCGGCTGGTGGTGCCACTGGGATGAGGTCGCGGAGGTGGCGCCCGACGGCGGCGAGACGCGCTGGCTGGACCTCGGCGGCACGGCTGGGCTGCTCGGCGGGGTGAACTTTCCGGGCGCCACCCCCCTCGAGGCCAGCGCCTGGCGGGCAAGTTTGGTCCCCGGGCGTCCCCACTGGGTCGCCCAACTTTACCCCTCAGACGACGGCTGGGTCGAGCTCAGCCGCGGGGTGGTCATCGGCTGACCTGCTGCCGAGAATGAACATCCGAACCCCTGAACGTGTCCTTGCGTAGAGTTCCCGACCTTTGCAACCCTATGTTCCTACGAATCCTCTTGCTTTTCTGGGTGTTCTGCGCGGCAGCAGGCCTCGTTCGGGCGCAGCCCGGGGCAGGTGCAGGCGTCGGTTCCGTTTCCGGTCGTGTGCTCGACGCATCCACCGGGGAACCCATTCCCTACGCGAGCATCGCCTTGATGTCGCCCCGAGACAGTGCGGTGACGGGAGGGACGCTTGCGAGTGAGGACGGAACGTTCCGGCTGGGGGATGTGCGGTTTGGCCCGCATATCCTGATCATCAGCTTCATGGGGTACGAGCGATACACACGCAACCCCTTGATGATTAGCCCGCGCGAAAACGCGGGAGCGGTAAATCTCGGCGACATCCGGCTCGCTCCGGCCATCCTCGCGCTCGAAGCCGCAGAAGTCGTGGAAGAACGGAGCACCCTCGAGATGATGATCGACCGCAGGGTGTTCAACGTGGGCAGCGACCTGACGGCCAGCGGATCGACGGCAACTGAACTCCTTGCAAATGTGCCGAGTGTGGCGGTCGACATCGACGGCAACATCACGCTTCGGGGGTCGGGCAACGTACAAATCCTCATCGACGGTCGGCCGTCGGGCATGACGGGAGCCGCGCGCACGTCATTCTTGGCCGCCATTCCAGCGAGCTCCATCGAACGGGTCGAAATCATTACGAATCCTACGGCGAAGTACGACCCGGATGGGATGGCAGGAATTCTGAACATTGTACTGAAAAAGAACAAGTTGGTCGGCCTGAACGGCCAAATCCAACTCACCCCCGGAACCGGCGACAACCACACCGCATCGGCCTCGCTGAACCTTCGCAACGAGCGCATCAACCTGTCGACCGGGCTTTCGTGGAACTACCGCGATACGTTCAGGGCGGGGAACACCGCACGGAATTTGGCGCTGCAAGACAGCGCATCCTATCTCACCCAAACCCGCGACGGCAGTTCAATCCGCACAGGCGCCGGTGCCCGCCTCGGCCTCGACATCTACCTCCGCCCCACCACCACGGTCTCGCTCGGAGCAAACCTGAACACGAACGGCGGCTCCGGTTGGGGCACCCTCGACAACCAAGAGGTGTGGTCCACCTCGCTGGAAACCCACACCTTGCGGCGATCGGAGGAGGAAAACAGCAGCACGAGCATCGATCTCGACGGCGCCTTCCGCCACGAATTCGACGGCCCTTCCCACTTTATCTCCGCCCAAATCCGACACGCCTGGTCGGAGTCCCACTCCCTCGATTCCATCCGCGAGTGGACGGTCGCCGACCCTACCCGCTTCGTCGAGGACCGCAACGAAAACGATGACCGCAACCTCCGGACGGTGATGCAGGTGGACTACGAAAAAGCCCTGCCCGGCGAAGGCAAGCTGGAGCTCGGCTGGAAATCAAACCTCAACCTCACCGGCAACACCTTCGGCTACCTCGTAGCCGACAGCGTCATCTTCGAAGACGGCCTGTACTTCCCGGTGGATCCGCAGCCCGCCTCCTTCGATTTCGATTACACGGAACACGTCCATGCGGTCTACGGCACGTGGGGCCGGAAGTGGAACAGCTGGGGCGTGCAAGGCGGACTGCGCCTCGAGCAGGTCTACACCACAGCCGAACTCCGCGACGGAACGACGCCGGCCTTCCACAACGACTACTTCGAGGCCTATCCGTCGTTCAACCTGACCCGGAAGCGGACAGACGAGGTGAGCTGGATCGCCAGCTACAGCCGGCGGGTGAACCGGCCGGACGGGCGCAACACGAACCCGTTCATCGACGACTCGGACAGCCGCAACGTCCGCACGGGCAACCCGTTTTTGCGGCCTGAATTCACGAACTCCTACGAACTCAGCCACCAGTGGCAGCGGGGACGCCGATCGCTAACGACCTCGTTGTTTTTCAAGGACACCCGCGATGTCATTCGTTGGTACCGGACGGTGAACGATGCTGGAGTTGCGACCTCGACATTCGTGAACTTCGATCGCCGGCACGACGAGGGACTCGAGGTCATTGCGATGGTTCCGTGGGGAAAGGGAGGGTCTTTCCGGGCGACGGGGAGCGTCTTCCATTTGGTCAACAATGCCTCCACCCTCGAAGCGGCTCGGGATAACGCCGGCTGGAGCTGGAACCTGAGCTTCTTCGCGAGCCGGCCCATCGGGAAGGTCTGGAAGGTGCAGATGAACGGCAACTACGAGGGACCCGCGGTCACCGCGCAAGGGCGATTCAATGGTTTCTATGCCGCCGACATCGCCGTGATGCGCGCCTGGTTCGACGATGCGCTGCAGCTGTCCGTCCGCGTGAGCGATGTGTTCGATACCCGGCAGTGGTCCTACACTTCGGAGTGGGAGGGTTTTTCCCAAACCGCGATGCACAAGCGCGAATCCCGCAACGCCTTCCTTACGCTGACATGGCAGTTCGGCAAGTACGAAGCCGGACGCGGTGGGCGTTCAAGCCGCGGTGGGGGCATGGACGGCGGAGGCGGCATGGGCGAGTTCTAAGCCCTCCCGTTTCCGGGGTTTGACCGAGCAAACTTGCAAGCACCTCGGAACGCCACGCCTGCTTGAATTCTACCGGGCGCGGACGCGAGAGACGTGCTGCCCAGCGGGCCAGCACATGCAGGAGCGGATTGCGGAACCGGACTGCCATCGCCATGCGGAAGGGCAATGCACCCACAGAGGACTTGATGTCCAGTGCCGTGCGGCCGAGGTTCACCCACGGACTGCCCGACTCGATTCCCCACCGGATGAACTCGATGAGCATCCTTTGGTACAACGCAAGTTCCCGCTGGAAACCCGGACGGAACCCGACCATGAAGGCCTCGATGCCTTCTTCGCCCCGAAATCCGCACAAAAACCCCACCTCCTCGCCGTCGTGCCGTATGGAAATCACGCGGAACTGCTCGCCCCAGGCCGCCTTCATCCGCACGAGGTCCTCGGCATGCAACCCACCCAGGCGGAACGCTGCCCCCGAGTACACCTCCAGGTACAGGGAATGCAAGGCCTCCGCCCGTTCCTGTACCTCGTCCAGCGACAGCTCGAGGAATTCGCAGCCCTCAGAACACACCGCGATGCGGTTCACCTTCGTGCGGGCCTTCGTTTTCAGCGCACCGAGGTAGTCGCTGAATCCCGTCCACGCCGCCCCTACCGGTACCCGCATCACCGGATCGAACTCCAACCCGAACCACCCGCGCCGCCAAACAGCCGAACCACCCACCGCACCCGCATCTGCCGCCACCGGGAAGTCCTTCACCAGCACCACCCCCGGCCGACGCCCCGACGGACCTGCCGGTCCGCGGCGTACGGCACGATCTACGGCTTCCGCCGCGGTTTCTGCCGAAATCTCGGGTACGAACCGGTACGCCGCATCTCCTGAGCCGAGCACTTGGCCGACCACGCGGACGGGAAACTTCAGCACCCCATCCCGCCCATGCACCACCCGCGACATCGCGCGAAACAGCGGCGAACGGGCCTCGACATGCCGCTCCAGCGCCCGGCTCTCCGCCACCGTATCCTCCACCAGTGCGACACCGACCAGACGATCTCCTTCCCACCACCGCACGGCAGCCACCTGCCGTTCGCGCGCTCCGAGCATAGCCTGCACATGTCGGGAATCGAGTGCAACAGGCACAGGTCCTGAAGACCCCGCCACCCGGTTCCACGCCTCCCCGTCAGCTGCCGTCCACCCCGCGTCAGACCAGGTCCATGTCACTTTCATCCCCGGTCAACCGCTTGTCCCCCCTCCTTGTTCACGCTGCTTTCCGCCGCTGCTGCACCCAGGCCATCGCCACGCATCCCAGGACGAAGACCACGAAACCGGCTGTCCCTGCGTTTGCCGCTGACGCGGCGGAATCCAATTCCGGCTCAAACGTCAACTCCACCGTGTGCTTGCCCGCGGCAAGGGGGATGGCCCGCAGGAGGTAGTTCGCCCGGACGATATCCACATCCTGTCCGTCCACTTTTGCCTTCCAGCCCGCCGGATACCACACCTCACTCAACACCAGCAGCCCTCCGCGCTCGCTTTCAGCTTCGTACACCAGCCGCTCCGGTGCATATTCGAGTAGGGTGTCGCGCGCAACGCCCGGGCTGCCGAGTCCCTCCACTTGGTCAGCGAATTCCGAATGCACCACGACCTTGCCCAAATCTAGAACCGCCGCCGTGGCAGCGATTTCCGCATCGGCATCCTCGACCAGCACCAACGTATCCGCAAACCATGCTGCGCCTGAAGGCTCGACCATGGGAACAGGAGCTTCAACAGATCCGATGAGGATGTACTTCGTGTTCAGCATGCGGTGGCCCACCATGGCCCGCAGTCCGGCAGATGATCTTCCGACCTTCGCGCTGTCGGCCAGGATGGTGCGTTCGGGCATCAGGACCCGCTCGATAAAGTCTTGGTAACGACGGAGTTTCGCCCCGTGGTAGCCGCCGACGCTTTGCAGAAAGTACGACGTGTGTGCGTCGTTGAACGGGTTGTCCCAGTTGAGCACGCGGAAGTGGGTGTTCATGCGCAATGCGCCAAACTCAGCCAGCACCTTGAGTTGTTCCGCATCCCGCCCCTTGACGTTCGTGTAGGTGGTTTTGTACCCTGCGGTGAGCTTCTGAACTGTTTCTTCGTAGGCCGGCGTGGAGGGGCGTTCGAGCTCGAGAATGCGCAACATTTGCGGTGTCGGCGCGTAGGGAATGGCCTGTTTTGTGGTTTTTTCCCAGTGCACGAAGGACCCTTGTGAGCGCTCTTCGTTGCAGTACCGACGGTCCACATTCCAGAGATCCGCCAGCGCGATGACCGCCAAAACCGGGAAGGCAAAGTACCACTTCAGCTTGCGGAACAGGATGGCCGCGGCCACAAGTAAGGTCACCGCAAGGAGTCCCAGCGTGCGAGCAACGTCAGCCGTGAAGAGTGCCAAGCGTTCGTCGCGGGCCATTTCCTCCGCTCGGTCGATGTCACCCTCCATCTGTTCGGCGTACATCTGAACGATGCGGTCCTCTTTGACGGTGGGCTCGAAACCGAAGAACGATTCCGGGGCCGCGTAAAAGAGCCCGAACAGCACAAAAATCGCACCGAGGGAACCCATCCACATCCAGCGCCGACGCCGCATGCCTGCATCATCCGGTGCCTCTGCGAGCTCTGACCATTCCTTGATAGCCAGCGCCGCACCGGCGGCTACAGCGATTTGGACGAGGACGAGCATCATCTTCGTGTCCCGGAATTTGGCGAACGCCGGAACCTTCTCGAGGAAAACGTCTGTGAGGCCCGAAGCATCCCGCCACGAGAGTGCGATGGCCAGCACCGTTACTGCGGCAAACGCCCACTTGATGGGGTCTTTGCTGGCGATGAGGAAGGCGAGGAACAAGGCCATGAGCACCGCTCCGAAGTAGAAAGCTCCTCCAGAGAATTCTTGGTCCCCCCAGTACCACTGCTCGCCTCCGCCGTACAGGTTCGGGCACATGGAAGCGAGCCATTCTCCGCGGCTCATGCTGTAGGTGAGGATGTAGTCGCGGTCCAGGCCACCTTCGGCGGCAGGTGCCGCTGTCCCGGGTTCTGGGGTCAGGATCGCCTCACCGCGCGTCGTAAATGCTGAGTAATCCTGGGTTGCCCGCAGGCCGAGGTAGTTCGGGAAAGACGCCACCGCGGCGGCGACCAACAAGACTGCACCGGCGAGGAAGAGCTTGCCCCACGACCGGGCAAGCAGCAGTCGGACGGACTCCACGAGAACGATGGCGAGCACCGCAAACACGAGGTAGTACGTCATTTGGAGGTGATTCGCCGAGATGTGCAGCCCGAGAAA
>JBMTYE010000078.1:0-7257 GCA_049454255.1 Flavobacteriales bacterium | reverse complement strand
CACCGGGGGGCCGGTGTCCGGTTGTCCGCCCCACCCCGTCTCGTTCACGAACCTCAGTACCACAGAAACGGCAACAAGCTACCTGTGGCACTTCGGAGACGGCAGCACGTCTCCTGCGGCCAGCCCATCCTACGTCTACACAACTTCCGGGAACTTTTCGGTGACCCTCGAAATGACCACGGGAGGCTTCTGTCCGCGCAACCTGGTGCTGGAGATGCCCGGGTTTATCGACATTTTACCCGTTCCGCAGGCGGGCTTTGACATCGAACCGAACGAAGTCGATCTGCTCAACCCCGTGGTGACCGTGACGAGTCTCGCCGAGGAGGGCGTGGAGTGCTTTTACTACTTCGGCGATGGAGGAAGCCTTGCGGAGTGCGATGGAATCTATACCTACACCGACGGTGGGTTGTTCGATGTGACCCAAACGGTCGTCAACGCCGCCGGGTGCACCTCGACCGCGGTGGGACAGGTCGCGGTGAACGGGACCATTTTCTATGCGCCGAACGCCTTCTCGCCGAACAACGACGGCATGAACGACGTGTGGCTGCCGGTCGCGTTGGGCACCGAGGGCTACCGGGTGGAGATCTTCGACCGGTGGGGCGAACGGATTTGGTCGGCGGATCAGCCGGGCATTCCGTGGCTGGGGTCGGTGGGCGATGGGACGCATTACGTACCGGACGGGGTCTACTTTTGGAAGGTTTGGCTGCAGGACCAGGTCCTGCAGCCCCAAACCCATTCCGGAACCCTCCAGGTCCTTCGCTAACCCGTTGCAACCCCGGGGCAGATTTGTATATTCGCCGCGAAGTCCAAGCCAGATGAGCGATTTTTCGAACAAGGAGGAGATTTACTCGCGGCCAGTGCGCGCGGGAAAGCGGACGTACTTCTTTGATGTGAAGGCCACCCGCGGGAAGGACCTGTACATGACCATCACGGAGAGCAAGCGGCACTTCGATGACGGCGGGGGCATCCACTACCAAAAGCACAAGATCTTCCTGTACCAAGAGGATTTCGACAAGTTCGAAGAGGGCTTCCTCGATGCCGTCGATAAAATCCAGGAACTTGTAGCCACCGGGGAATTTAAAGGTCCCTCGCTAGAACCTACGAACGACGAGGGGGAAGGTGGGGCAGCTGCTCCCGGCGAAACCAGCCGGGATGTGGAGTTTGACGACCTCTGAGCGCAGGCTCGCATAGGTTGATAACTTTCCGGGGCTGCACCTGAGCCCGGAAGTATCTTTGGGGTTAGTGATGCGGATTCAGTACCTCGGACATTCCTGTGTGCTCGTAGTGGCCGGTAATCGGCGGCTGCTCATAGACCCTTTTATTCGCCCGAACCCGTGGGCCGCTGAGATCCGACCTGAAGAGATCGAGGTGACCGATGTGCTCATAACCCATGGACACCAGGACCATCTGGCAGATGCCCTTGAGTTCGCTGTGCGACCGGGTGTGCGTACCATCGCATGCTACGAAATCGCCGAATGGCTGGGAGCCCAGGGCGCGCAGCACCCCGTGGGGATGAACATCGGTGGCACCCTCTCCTGGGAAGACGGACGGCTGCGCATGGTGCCCGCGGTACATTCCAGCACCCTCCCAGATGGCAAGCCAGGCGGTGTGGCTGCAGGCTACCTCATCGAATCCGAAGGCATCCGCCTCTACCACGCCGGGGACACGGCGCTCTCGGCGGAAATGGGTCTCATCGGGGACCTGTGGCCGCCGGACGTGGCCCTGCTTCCTGTCGGCGATCACTTCACCATGGGTCCGGAGGACGCCCTGCATGCGGCGCGTCTGCTGCATTGCACACGGACCTTCGCGCTTCATTTCGACACCTTCCCTCCCATTTCCCTCTCGGACGAGCGCAAGCGCGCCGCAGAAGCCGCCTTCCGCGCAGACGGCAGGTCGCTGACGTTCTGGGACATCGGAGCCTCGTACCCGCTTGATTGACACGGCCAGCATGGGAAAGATAATTGCGATTGCAAACCAAAAGGGAGGGGTCGGCAAGACCACAACCGCCATCAACCTCGGGGCCTGCTTCGGTGCCCTCGAGTTTAAAACCCTGCTCGTCGATGCCGACCCACAGGCAAATGCCACGAGCGGCCTCGGCATCGATCCGGCGGCGTGTGAGTTCGGAACGTATGAAGCCCTGCTGGGCGGAGTTATCGACTCAGGGGCAATCCACTCCACCACCTCCCCGAACCTCGATGTCTTGCCGGCGCGCATCGACCTGGTCGGCGCAGAAATTGAGTTGATTTCCATGGAGGGGCGGGAAATGCAACTCGCGCGTGCACTTGCTCCGGTCCGGGACGCGTACGACTTCATCCTGGTGGACTGTTCTCCGAGTTTGGGCCTCATAACCGTCAACGCACTTGCCGCGGCGGATGCGGTACTGATCCCGGTGCAGTGCGAGTACTTCGCCCTCGAAGGCCTCGGCAAATTGCTGAACACCATCCGCATCGTGCAGGACACGCTCAATCCTGAACTCGGCGTCGAAGGCATCCTGCTGACGATGTACGATACCCGTCTTCGTCTTGCAAACCAAGTAGTTGAGGAAGTCCGGACGCACTTCGAGGACCTGGTACTAGATACCATCATCCACAGGAACACGAAACTGGGTGAAGCCCCGAGCTTCGGCGAATCCATCATCGTGCACGATGCCGCCTCGAAGGGATCTGTGAATTACCTGAACCTCGCACGGGAACTGCTGCAGCGCAACCGCATGACGCGGCTCCGGCAAGACCAGCGGCACCTCCCCGTGCAAGAGAACTGACCATGTCGAAGAAGCAAGCGCTGGGTCGAGGGCTCGAAGCCCTGCTCTCTTCCGCCCCCCGCAGGGACACCTCGTCCGTGCCCGTTCAGCCCGTCGTGGCCCCTTCCCCGCCCGCCGAGGAGCGTCCGGAGGTCGTCGCGTTCATGGCCGGTGCCATCTCGGTGGTACCTGTGGGCAGCATCGAAGCGAATCCGGACCAACCGCGCCGTGACTTCGATGAGGAGGCGCTCCAGTCGCTCGCGGACAGCATCCGCGAACTTGGCATCATCCAGCCCATCACCGTGCAGCGCGTGGCCGCTAACCGGTACCGCATCATTTCCGGTGAGCGGAGGTTCCGGGCCGCCCAACTCGCGGGACTCGACCGGTTGCCCGCGTACCTCCGTGAAGCAGACGACCAAACCGTGCTCGAAATGGCCCTGGTTGAGAACATCCAGCGCCAAGACCTGCATGCAATCGAGCTAGCCCAGTCGTTTCACCGCCTCATCGAAGAGTGCGGCCTTACCCACGATGCCCTCGGCAAGCGGCTCGGTGTCGACCGTTCGAGCATCACGAACCACCTGCGCTTGCTGCGCTTGCCCGCCGACATCCAACTTGCCGTGAGCGAACGCCGGCTCGGCATGGGACACGCCCGTGCACTGGTGGCTGTGGACGATGCCAGCCGCCAGCGGTCCATCTTCCAGCGCATCATGGCCGACGATTTGAGTGTCCGCCAGGTGGAAGAACTCGCTCGGCCGAAGGCGCGAAATCCCCGTGGTGCTGGCCCGGTGCTGACGTTCGACCGGCAGCAGGTGCAGGCAGATCTTCGGCTCAAGTACGGCACGCGGGTCGCGTTGAAGCCCGACACCACGGGGGGAGGTCGCATCGAATTGCCTTTTCGTGACAACGATGAGTTAGACCGGTTGCTGGTGCTGTTGGGGCTATGACCGGTTGGTGCTGGGGGGTGGTGTTCGGGGTTGCAGGAGGGGCTGCTGCCCCGGATTCGGTGCCCGAACCGCGCACCCCACTGGAAGCGAAAATCCACCGGACGACGATCGCAGCAGCCTGCCTGCCCGGGGCAGGCCAAATCCTCAACCGGCAGCCCTGGAAAACGCCTGTCGTGTGGGCAGCGCTCGGGGCGTGCGCGTGGACGGCTGCAGAGCAAGGGGCGGCCTACCGAGCGGATTTGGCCGACCTCGTGGCGGAAACCGACGGCGATCCGGAGACCCTCAACCTGTCGGGTCGGAGCGCCTCGTCCTTGAATGCCACTGCTCTAGAGCACAGGAGGTTGCGCGATGTCGGTTGGATGGCCTTCGGTGGAGTCTACCTCCTCCAAGTGCTCGAAGCCCACGTCCAAGCCCACCTCATCCACTTCGACGTCAGCTCAAACCTCAGTGCAGCCGTGGTTCCTGTTCCTGGCGCAGGGTGCGGGGTATACCTGGCCTGGACGCCCCGTTGATGTAATTTGGCCCGCTGATTACGCATCTGAATGCTCATGGAGTTGATTCCTTGGATTTTGCTGGGACTGCTGGTCCTGATACAGGCCGCTACGTTGCCCTTTTTGCTGCGGCGTGCGGGCATGCAGGCGTGGTGGGGAGCCATTCCGCTTGTCAATTCCGTTGTGCTGTTGCGGTTGATCCGTCGCCCGTGGTACTGGGCGTTTGCGCTGCTCGTGCCAGGCATCAACTTGCTCATGCTGACCATCTTGCATGTCGAGCTGGGCATTTGCTTCGGCAAGCGCAGTCCCGCTGAGCAGTGGCGCATGGGGGCGCTGCCGTGGTGGGGCTTGATCGATTTGGTCCGCTCGGATGCTGCCTATGTGGGGCCGCGCGATTGGACGAAAACGAAGAAAAGCGGCATCCGCGAGTGGACCGAATCCATCCTCTGGGCCGTCATCGTCGCAAGCTTCGTGCGCACCCTGTTTTTCGAAGCCTTCACCATCCCGACCGGCTCGATGGAAGGGAGCATGCTCGTGGGCGACTACCTCTACGTGAGCAAGACGGCCTACGGCGCGAAACTGCCCCAAACGCCCATGACCATTCCATTCATGCACAACGTCGTGCCGGGAACCATGGTGCCGAGCTATGTCGAGGCCTTCTCGCTGCCCTTCAGCCGCCTGCCCGGCACGCGGGGCGTGAAGCGCTACGACGCGGTGGTCTTCAACTTCCCCCACGGCGACACCATCGTGGTGGACACGGAGCTTGCCGGCCACGACTACTACGCGATTCTCCGTCGGGAAGGCATCGCCGCAGCAGGGAACGATGTCGAGCTCTATTCCCAAGACCCCGAGCGGTACAACTCCATGGCGCGGGCGGCCTTGAGTGACCGGTTTGGCCTGCGCCAGCGGCCCATCGACAAGGAAGAAAACTACGTAAAGCGGTGCGTCGGACTGCCAGGCGAAACACTCGAAGTGCGTGATCGCCAAGTGTTTATCGACGGAAAAGCCATCGAGCCCCCCACAGACCTGCAGTTCGAATACGAAGTGACCTTCACGAACCAGATGAATGCCAAACGGGCGGTCGAGGCACTCGAACTCACCCACGTCGACCTCGGTCCGGCGACCATGAACGGCGACCGGGTCGTGGCGGTCCTCGCCCTGACCGACGCCGAAGTCGGCCAACTCGAAGGCGGCTCACTGGTCGAGTCCATCCGCCGGGTAGACGTCAGCAGCCGGCGCGGCACGCTCGAAATGTTCCCGAACGTGTCCGACGACGAGTTCGACACTTGGGATCCGGACCATGTCGGCCCCATCCTCATCCCCAAGCGGGGCCTGCAGGTCCGGCTCGACGCCCGCAACCTCGCCCTCTACCGCCGGGCCATCGCGGTCTACGAAGGCCACACCCTCGAACAGCGCCTCGACGGCGTGTACATCGACGGGGTCCGGTCGGACACCTACACGTTCGGCCAGGACTACTACTGGATGATGGGCGACAACCGGCACCGGTCCGCCGATTCCCGGATGTGGGGCTTCGTGCCGGAAACCCACGTGGTGGGACGGGCATCGTTCATTTGGTTCTCGCGCATGAACAGCGCCCAGCACGGCGAGTCGAAGATCCGCTGGGACCGGGTCTTCCGGTTCGTCAAATGAGGGAAGCGGCCCTGCCGCTGTGTCCCTTCCCGCCGTTGCATTGGTGGGCCCATGCGGCAGCTGGCGGGGTCATCGACGTCCACGAACGCTGGGTGAAGGGCACGGCGAGGAACCGCATTCCGCTGGCGGATGCGCGCGGTCCGTTCCATCTGACCCTTCCCGTGGTGCATCCGGGCGATGCGCCCCTTTCCGAGGTGCAGATCTCCGGGCACATTCCCGAGGTGAAGCTGTGGCGTGCGGTGGAAACCGCCTACCGTTCGGCGCCTTTTTTTGACCAAATCGAAGGCGAGCTCCGCCCCCTCTGGCGCGAGCACCTGCGCCCGGGAGCGCTCCTCGCCGAGGCCTCGCTGGCGCTGCTCACTTGGACGTCGAGCTGGATCGGTGTTCCCGTGCCGCCATCGGCCGCCGCGGTGTTGCCATGGACGTGGGAGGGTCCGGACCTGCGCGGTCGGATGGCATTGCTGGGCGACGGTATAGCGTTCGAGCCGTATCCGCGGGTGTTTATGGACCGCGTGCCATTTCCGCCAGGCCTGTCGGTGCTCGATGCCTTGATGCACCTCGGTCCGGGCGTGCGTGATGTACTTTCGCAGCATGGAGGAAACCCTGACCCCGGCGGCCTTGAAGCATACGCCGCTGCACGCTGAGCACCTGCGTGCTGGCGCCAAACTGGTGCCGTTTGCCGGCTATGATATGCCCGTCAGCTATTCCGGCCTGGTGGATGAACACCACGCGGTCCGCAACCGTGTCGGACTTTTCGACGTCTCGCACATGGGCGAGTTCCTCGTGGAAGGCCCGGGCGCCCTTGACCTCCTCCAGCACGCCACCACAAACGACGTGGCCCGACTTCAGCCCGGACAAGTGCAGTACTCCTGCATGCCGAACGGAAAGGGCGGCATCGTCGACGACGTTCTCGTGTACTGCCTCGAGGCGAACCGGTACATGCTCGTGGTCAACGCCTCGAACCGGGAGAAGGACCTGGCGTGGCTGAACGGACTCAACCGCTGGGAAGCCACCGTGACCGACCGGTCCGAGGCGTATGCCCTGCTCGCGCTGCAAGGACCGGGAGCGGCGGAGGTGCTGCGTCCGCTGGCGGATGGACCAGATCCGGCGGAGTTGAAGTACTACACCTTCCGCACCGGGACGGTGTGCGGCCGGCCGGTCCTGATTTCCGCCACCGGCTACACCGGAGCGGGCGGGTTCGAGCTGTATGTCGCTCCGGAGGATGCGGCGACGGTTTGGCGCGCTCTCGTGGACGCCGGCGTTCCGCCGTGCGGCCTCGGTGCGCGCGATACCCTGCGCCTCGAAGCCGGCTTCTGCCAATGATAGAAAAAAACTTCAACTTTTTTTTTAATCCAATTTCTAAAACAAAAGGAATAGGATCAAAAATCCAAAAATTATTTAGTGAAAAAAAAATTGAATCTAATATTGATCT
>JBMTYE010000077.1:0-7369 GCA_049454255.1 Flavobacteriales bacterium | reverse complement strand
TGTATTCGCTCATGTCCACCTGAAACGTGACCGCATTCTGAGCGGAAGTTGACACGGTGCACGCGAGAAGACACCACGCCAGAAGAGAAAGTAAACGCATGACTTTTGGTTTCGTAAAGTTCATTTAACATAAAGTTACAGCTTTTCGTTCAAAGCCCTGCTACATGTGTCCGATTAACACCCCTACACGGGCTCTCTTCTTCCCCCTACATCACCTGCTCACAACTAAATAAAAATCTATTAATCAATCACATAGATTACCAAAATTCCCGAGCAGGATGAGCAAGTCTGTGACTCCAACAGTCCCAGAACCATCTTCATCGCCCGTGCACCCAATTTCGGTAGACCAGCTGCACGAACCGTCCTCTATGGAGGCCTCCGGGTTGAAATTCGTTGCTGCAAAATAGGTACAACCCGCAATCCAGCCGTCCCCTGAACAGCCGGCTGAGAAGTGTGCAAAGGGATTGTACTCTGAAGCACCAGGAATACCGCAGGTTCCACACGGTGCGCAGGTTCCGAAACAGTCTGCGAAAGGATGAAAAGCTCCGGCTTCAGGAAGCTGTCTCGGGCCACAACCCGTCGGAAGGACTTCATTGACCCCATTCATGCGGTAACTGTACGCGGCACCCGGCAGGGCCAACGCTTCCGCACGGTAGCTCCCCGCATATCCGGCCGTCATAGCCACCTCCCCCACCCCATCCACCACCACCGTGGCATCACCTCCTACCACTTCGTCGTGGTGCATTCGAAACTCCACGGAAACCGGCTGAACGGGCAACCCTCCACCGCACGTGAAGCAACTGCTGAAACAGGTTTCCGGCAGCGACACCGGCGCATCGCGAACGGCCACAAACCGGTTAACATAGGTCACACCCGCGCCGTACGTGGCGATCGTGCACACATCACCGGGAACGAAGGTGTCCGCCGGACCCGACCAACCGTTCACCGAGAACTTATATTCGTGCAGACCCGGGGCAAGCCACACCACCTTCGACCAGTGGCCCGATCCGTTGTTCACCATAGGCGCACAGCTACCGCACCAGCCGTTGAACGAGCCGTTGAGGTGGACGATTGCGCCCGGTGCAAGATTCAGAGAAGACGCATCGACGCGGAAGGTCACCGGTTGGGCTGCGGTGGGAAGGTCGTACCAACGGACCCAGTCGACTTCCATGTGCGCTGGAAACGCCGTCGAGGCATTTGGGGCACCAGGCCAGTTTCCTCCCACCGCCAAATTCAGCAAAAGGTACATGTCCTCCTCGAACAGCCACGCGTGGTTGGGCAACACATCTGCTTTGTTCACCGCATAGTAGGGCTCGCCGTCCACCGTCCAAATCACCTGACCCGGCCACCACTCCACGCCGTACACGTGGAAGTCCTGCGTCCAGTTCACCCCGGTAGGCGCATCAAGATGACCGCCGAGAGAAAACAAATTCGGCAGCGCGCCTTGGTGGCAGGTTGCATGCAGCCGGTGCGGCGCAGAACCGATGACTTCCATGATGTCGATCTCCCCTGGCCACACCCCGTTCTCCCGCAGCATCCAGAACGCGGGCCACAAGCCTTGACCGCTGGGGATCCGAATGCGCGCCTCGATTCTACCGTGCATGCCGAACACCTTGCCGCGGGACATGAGCCGCGCCGACGTGTAGGCCATGCCACCGACCGACTCCTGCCGGGCGACGATGTGCAACCGACCGTCGGCCACGTGAGCGTTGTTGCTGGAGGTCGTGTAATACTGAAGTTCGTTGTTGCCCCAGCCGACGAGTCCGTACTGGGCACCCGTACCGGTTTCGAGGGTCCAGTTCGCTGCAGAGATGCCCGGACCGTCGAACTCGTCGGCCCAAACGGGCTCGGCTGAGGTTTGGGCCGTCGCCGGAACGGCAAAGGCCACGAGCATCCCCCCTAAACTCCACTTACCGAATCCGAACATGCCCGTGAAGTTCGTCCATAATCCTCGCATACTCCCCGTCTTTTCCACCAAATGTATACGGCCCCGGCTGCTCCTCCAGGGGCCGCGGCACGCCCATCCCATCCGCATCCCACGTGGTCACCCACACCGCACGGCAACGCGGAACGGCCGGCATTTCCCAGCTGAGCGTTCGGCCCCGGGCACCGAGGAACACCGGCGGCACGGCAGGTCCTTCCTCGGTCATCGCCACAAGCTGCCACCCCGACGCCCGGAACCCATAACCGATGGCTCCGGGACCCGGCCACTGAAAGTTCAGCTCCGGCACCGTGCTCCATCCGCCGCTGTCCACGATGCACCACACGCCCACCTCCACGTGATCGAACCCCGCCGGCGGGTTCCACACCGTCGAGTGCCGACGGCGCAGCCGAACCTCCACCTGCCACATGTCACCGCGTTCCACCACAGTCAACCGCCGCAGGTCCGCGCGGCCCGCGAACCCTGGTGATGTGGGGTACTGAAACATCCCCGAGCGTCCTGCATCATCCCCCCGAGCATCCCGTTCGTGCACCAGCGTCACCCGCGGCTGAACTGCCCTCACCGTCCAGGCAGAATCTAACGCCAGCGGACGACCAGCAGGGTCGATGGACCACCGGCCCACGCGATGCACACCGTGGGTTAGGTTCACAGGCAGTTCAGATTGCCACACGCCCTCAACCGTCCACGCCGTGCTCACAGAAGTGGACGGGTCCTTGGCGGGAACAGACGATCCGCCCAGGCGAAACGCCATCCAGGACCGGGCAGGAACATGCAGCCACGCGAATCCATCCTCTACAGCCTGCCACAGCGGCGCCTCTCCCTCCAGTGCCACGGTCAGGACTTCGCCGGAGCGCATCCCCGATGCGGGCACATCCGCCCAGGCTACGGGAAGGTCGCTGGCATTGCATACCGTCCACACCGTGTCCCCCTCGAAAGCAGACCGAAGCACAAGAACACCAGGAGTCTCTGATCCATCCACCACCACTTCCGGCCACGCCCGCCGCCACGGCAACGTCTCCGCTCGGGTCCGCAACGCCGCCTGCACCCAGCGGTAATCCACCGAGGTGGTGTCGTGCCTGCCGAATAGGTCCGCTCGCACCTCGCGGTCACCTTGCTCGGTCCCGGCATAAACCACCACCGCTCCTGGGAACAGCAGCAGCGTGCGGAAAGCCTGCCTGAAGGCGGATTCACTGGATTCGGCGCGGAAGCGGGGCATGTCGTGGTTATCGAGGAAATGCACGAGTTGGTGCTCGGGCGCGGGGAAAACCGCCTGCTGCGCCCGGATGCGAAACGCCAAATCCTCCACCGACGCGCCGCGGGCAAAGACACCGCGCAGGGTATGGGCAAGCGGGAAGTTGAGGCCCGCATCCGTACCACGGTAGCCACGTCGGGCGAGGTAGCGCCGGATGGACCGTTCGCCCGAAGCGTCCCGTGGGCCGCTCTCATTCCAGACTTCGCCGAAAGTGAACAGGTCGCGCCCGGCCACCGCCGCCTTGCGCTCCATGCCCGATGTGGCGCCGTCGGCCCAGAGGAAATCCGGCCAAAACGACCGCTCAACATACTTCTGAGTGTCGAACCGGATGCCATCGAAGGCGAGCGAATCCATCCACACACCGTAGGCAGACCGCAAGGAATCCCGGACGACGGGGTTGCGCGTGTTGAGGTCGTCGAGGCCGCTCAGTTCGCCGGTGAGGACCTGCCGGCGGTTGCCGTAATCGCGGATCTCAGGCGTCCAGTGGTAGATGCCTGCCCGCCGGTGCGCAGCGAGCTGGGGATTGTTCAAGCTGAATGGAAAGGCCAGCTCCTGCGGGTCGTAGGCACCTTCCCCTTCAACCGAGAAGAAATCGCCCGTGTGGTTTACAACCATGTCTTGGATGAGTCCCATCCCGCGGGCGTGCAAGGCATCTGCGAGCCGCCGCCATTCCGCCCACGTCCCGAAGCGGGGGTCGGGAGTGCGGAAATCCCGCGCCCAGTAGCCGTGGTATCCCGTGAAACTCGAGTCCCTATTCCAAGATGCGTTGAGCACGGGCGGGGTGAGCCAAACCGCCGTCGCCCCCAGTCCCGCGATGTAGTCCAGCTGCTCGAGCACCCCAGCCACGTCGCCCCCGTGGAACCGGTCGTCCCGTGTGGGATCGAACGCACTCGCCACCGCATCTCCGAAAGCCAGATTCGCTTCGCGATTGCCGTCGGCGAAACGGTCGGTCATGGCGAAGTAGATGATGGCGTCGCGGGGGTCGTGGATTTGGCCGAGCGCGGGCAACGGGAGGCATACCACCCCAGCGTGCAGCAAACAGGAAAGCCGCCTCACCCCTCGGGCGAGACGGCTTCCAGTGAATACGCGCAAAATCAGTCGCAATCTGTTCCGAAGGCGGCGAGGAAGACCAGCAAATCCGGTGTACCTACGACCCCGTCGTCGTTCAAATCGCCCGGACACGGATTCGCCGCGTCGATGACGCACGAACCGTCTTCCACATTCGCTGCAGCGTTGAAATTCGTGGCCTCTGGGTAGGTACACCCAGGCACGCGCGGCGTGGTGCACGAACCGTCGTCGCTACCTGCAAAGGGATCAAATTCAAGGCTGAAGGGATCCGTGCATCCTGCGCACGCATCGCAGCTGCCGAAGCACGCCGCGACCGTCGTCACATTCGCGCCGTTCACCGTCACCACGCGGTTGCCTCCGTTTCCGCATCCGCTGACCGACTCGTCTTGACCCCATTCATTGCCGTTGACGAACTTGTACTCGTGGGTGCCGTTCGTCAGCACCACCGTCAACTCGTACACCCCGAAGCCGAGGTACGGAACGGGCGTCGTTGATGGGTTCCAGCCCTGGAAACCACCGGCCACGTGCACACCCGCCGCATTGACCGTGGTGTTCGACAGGTTCACGCGAAGGGTAACGAGGAATTGGCACGAGCCGTCATCCGCGGTCGCGTCTGCGTCGTAGTTGAGCGCATCCGCATCCGTGCAACCGGGAACTCCTTGAGGGCACGAGGTGCAGTAGTTGAAGCACGTCGTCGGGAGCACTTCAGCCGCTCCGCTGCGCGTATGGATGCGGTTGTAACCGCCGACGCCGTTCGCGGCTCCGCAGCCAGCGGTGGCAAAGTTTGCCGTCTCTTCGCCTGCGTTCACCTGCTGGCCGTCGCCGAATGGATCGCCGTTGAAGAACTTGTAGGAGATTTCTGCTGCTCCCGCCACGTTGACAGTGGCGGTCCAAACCCCGTCTTCGTCGTCATCCGACATGGCAATAGATCCCGCCTGCCACGCTGGAGATGTGAACGAACCCGCAAGCCAAATTCCCGAGGGGTCCACCGTCAACAACGAGGCATCCACTGAGAACGTAATGTCTGCAGCTGGGGTCGGAGCCGCACAGGTTGCGGTGCACTCCCCGAAGCACGTGGTCACTGTTACCGGAGAGGTACCGACGACGACTTCGCGGTTGTTGTTCACCGCGCATGATGATGGTACAGATTCGTCCGAACCCCACGCATTGCCATTGACAAACTTGTACTGGTACGTGGCCGCGGCGAGCTGCAGGGTGACCTCGTAAATACCATCTCCGTCTGGGTCAGACAACGCAGTACCTCCCGGGTTCCAGCCCTGCATCGAACCGGCCACGTGCACTCCGTTTGCACCCACCGGCTGCTGCGACATGTCCACCCGGAAAGTCACAGGAACGGTCGGAATTTCCTCGTTACACGCAACGCAATCGCTGAAACAGACCACGGGAATCACAGTGTCCGTCGAGCCGAGAGTCAGGAAACGGTTGTTGATGTCCGAGGTGTTGCCGCATGCGGCGGGAACGGTTTCAACCCAATCCCAACCAGGACCATTCATGTACTTCCACATGATGTACGAGCCCGCCTCCACCTGTTGGGTATAGGTGTAGATGCCATCGCCGTTCGCATCTGTCATTTGGCTTGCACCCGCGGTCCATCCTTGAAAGGACCCCGCGATGAAGACCCCCGCAGGATTTGCTCCGGCCTCGCTCATGTCCACCTGCCAGGTGACGTTGATGAGGTTCTGGGAAGTGGCCGCAAGCGTTAGCGCACACGCCCACACAGTGAGAAAGTAATGACGCATTCGGAAAGTGTTGATTCGGTGAAAAACAGGCCCAAAGTGTTTTTAAACGCCATCAAATTACACTTCAGGTTGATGTAAAGTTAAGTAAAGGTGTACATGATACACCATCTAAGTCGATATTTTTTCACGTTCGCGGCGCCCGCACAAAAAATGTCGCGAGTGCAGCAAGACAAAGACTTAGACCTGCCAGTACCTGGGTGAAGATGGTTCCCTCTCCGAGCAGGGGATAGAGGTAGGCAATGGCGCCGAGGGCGGCTACGATTTGGGGAATAACAATGAACATGTTGAAGATCCCCATGTACATGCCCATCTGCTCCCCCGGCAATGCCGCAGAAACAAGTGCATAAGGCATGGACAGGATGCTGCCCCATGCAATCCCGACGAGCGCGAAGCACATCGGCAACCACCCAGATGTTTCCGGCGTGAGGAAAAACATGCCGAGGAATCCCACACCGCCCGCAAACAAGCTCACCGCATGCACCACTTTCCGATTGATTGCGCGGCTCGCCGTCCAGAGCGCTAGGACAAGCGCGAAGGCCATGGAACTCAATCCGTAGGTTCCCATCGCACTGGACACCTGGCTCGAGGCATCGTTGTATGCCGCAAAGGCCGTATCGTAATCTGCAACTCCCTCTTCTGGCATGGGCGCGGCGAAGACGTGCTCCGTGAGCGCCGGTGTCGCGAAGCTCCACATCGTGAAGAAGGCGAACCAACTGAAAAACTGGACCCACGCGAGTTGGCGCATCGTCGGAGGCATGGTGCGGATGGCACCGAGGATGGCGCGCGCGCCTTTGCCACCGCCGAAAAAGCTGCCGGACTGGGCGAGGCGCTCTTCTGGGGTCGGGGGATCTTCGTCGGTGGTGAGGACGGTGACGAGGATGGAGCCGAGGAAGACGGCCGCACCGATGGCGAACGAAACGTGGACGCTCGGCGGGACCTGGCCGGCGTCTGCCGTGTTCGACACGCCGAGCTGCGTCACGAGCCACGGGAGGCTCGAGGCGACCCAGGTGCCTACGCCGATGATCAGGGTTTGGACGACAAAGCCGAACGACCGCTGGTCGTCCCCGAGCTTATCGGCGACGAGGGCGCGGAAGGGCTCCATACTGATGTTGATGGAGGCGTCGAGCACCCACAAAAAACCAGCTGCCATCCACAAGGCCGAGCTGTAGGGTGCGAAGAACAGCGCACACGAGGAGAGCACCGCGCCGAGCAGGAAATACGGACGGCGCCGGCCCCACCGTGGGCTCCACGTGCGGTCGCTCATGTACCCGATGATGGGCTGGATGAGCAGGCCGGTGAGCGGCGCAGCGATCCAAAGCAGCGGCAACTCGTCTTTTTCGGCGCCCA
>JBMTYE010000076.1:0-7423 GCA_049454255.1 Flavobacteriales bacterium | reverse complement strand
TTTTCGACGAACGCTATCCACTCGTCGTTATCATGGACTCCACGATGGAAGTTCATGTCGAGGCGAAACTGCCTGAAGTCGGTTACATCGTAGGTGCCCGATTCAGCGAAGATGGGCCCAGTGCGCATTTGGCGATGTACTACGAGAAGGCCATGCCGCTGCAGGATTCGCTCCGGAATACCATCGCCGCAGCGAAAGCCCTCGGAGATCCGGAAGGTGAATACGCCCGAGCGATCGGCACGATGCAGTTGCAAGCGAATGGTTGGTGCAATGATTTTGTCCAAATGCATCCCACCTCCGATGCCATTCTGGGAGTCCTGGAACACCTGAACGCCACCACAGAAGCGGCGCTGTTCGAAAAGATCCTCGCCACCACCGAGAGCTCGCTGGGCAACACCGCGTACCACATCGCATTGCGGTCCCAATTCGAGGCCATCCGCAACAGCGCAAATACGGGCATGGATGCCGCTCCGAAAGCGAACACCGGCCCTAACTCGAAAGCTCCGGACATTGTCATGCGCAGTCCCAGCGGAGAGCTCCTGAAACTCAGCGACCTGCGCGGTAAAGTCGTACTGATCGATTTCTGGGCCTCGTGGTGTGGTCCGTGCCGCCGGGAAAACCCCACCGTGGTGCGCGCCTACCAGAAGTATAAGGACAAGGGATTCGAAATCTTCTCGGTCTCTCTCGACAGTGACAAGGCACGCTGGACATCAGCGATTGCGCAGGATGGTTTAGTATGGCCCAACCACGTGAGCGACCTCGCTGGATGGCGCAACGCCGCCGCCGGCGCGTATGGCGTCTCGAGCATTCCGGCCACCTTCCTGCTGGACCGAAACGGCAACATCGTCGGGACGAATTTGCGCGGCCCAGCCCTCGAAGCGCGGCTTTCTGAACTGCTTCCCTAACGCACCACATGTCCCTCCCCTCCGAGGGCGCCCGGGTCGCGCTGGCTTCAGATCTTCATCTCGGGGTAGACACCTCCACCCCCTCCCGCGAGCGAGAAAAGCGCTTCGTCGCGTGGCTCGAGCGTGCCGCAGACGGGCGCTTCTTCACCTCCGGACACCCTGCGACCGAAATCCACCTCGTCGGTGATCTGTTCGACTTTTGGTTCGAGTACCGCCGTGCCGTCCCCCCCGGCCACGTGCGCCTCCTAGGCGCAATCGCCCGCATCGCAGACTCCGGCATCCCCGTTCACTTCCACGTGGGCAACCACGACCTTTGGACCTTCGGCTACCTCGAACACGAGCTCGGCATTTCCGTCCACCGCACCCCCATCCGACGAGAGTACGACGGCCTCCGGTGCCTCATCGGCCACGGCGACGGCCTCGGCCCAGGCGATGCCGGCTACAAACGCCTCAAGCGCATCTTCACCGCCCGCTGGGCCCGAGCGCTCTTCAGCTCCCTTCACCCCGACCTCGGTATCGCTCTCGCCGCACACTTTTCCCGCAGCAGCCGTGCCGCCACCGGGAGCCATGATGCCATCTTCCGAGGCCCTGAACACGAGTGGCTCCACGCCTACTGCACAGACTACCTCCACCACCACGACATCGACTGCTTCCTCTTCGGCCACCGCCACCTCCCCCTCGACCTTCCCGTCGCCGCAGGAGGCCGCACCGCACGCTACATCAACCTTGGCGACTGGCTGACCCACTACACCTCCGTGCGCATCGAACACGGCGTCCCCGACCTCCTCTCGCCCTCCGGCAATCCCTACCCAGGCCCTTCCGGTCTTTGACGGTCGGGTTTTCAGTTAGCAGTTTTCAGTTGGCAGTTTTCAGTTGGCAGTTTTCAGTTTGGAGCCTTGAGTTTCCGACCCAATCCTCCGACCTCAACCTCGTTCTCGTTCTCGTTCTGCGGCGCATCGCGCCGCCAACCTCAACCTGAAAACAATTCGCCCCGGAACGCAGTACGTCCCGGGGCGAACAAGGAGCCCGTTGTGATCAGGGGAAGACTCAGCGCTTGACGATGAGCTTGGCCGTTTGGTGGGTGCGGCCGGTTACGGCGCGCACCACATAGGTGCCATTCGCAAGACGTGCAGCATCGACCTCGATAGGCCCACCTGCATGGGACCGAATGTCGCGGTTCACCACCACGCGACCGCTGAGGTCAAAGATTTCCACCCGGAAATCGCCGCGGAGCCCGGTCTCGAAGCGCACCACGTCGCCCGTCAGCGGGTTCGGGTACACCTTCATGCCTTCCACTTCGACCGCTTCAGCCGCAGTCGGGTTCTTCGTTCCGAGGAACAGATCCGAACGGAAGATGCCGCGGCCGTGCGTCGCTGCGTAAATCGCGCCCTGGTTCGAGGGATTCACCCACTGTTCCGCACCGCGCCACTGCTGCTTCAGGTCGAAGACCGGAGCTGCCACGCCGTCGGCGGTCGGAGCCATGTTCGAGTTCGCAGGAACCCAGGTCTCGCCACCGTCGTCCGAGGCGTAAATGCCGTATTCCGTGCCGACGAGAATGGTGTTGCCCGACGGGTCCATGGCGTCGATGACCACGTCGTAGCAGGGCATCTTACCCATCTCGCCCGTGAGCCAAATGTTCTGCCAGGTCGGGGTATCGCTCAATGCATTGAACGTCTCCTGCACTTTACCTGACGTCACCGTGCCGTAGCCTCCGATGGTGACCACCACGTGGTTCGGGTCGTTCGGGTCGACAGCCACACCCGTTACAGCCGCACCGACCGACAAAATTTGCTTGCGCATGTTTGCCGGCACATCCCCTTGCGTGTAGATCTGGTTGAGACCATCGAAGCGGTAGAGCTTTCCATCCCAGCCCGAGACGAACATGTGGTTGCCCGATTCCGGGTGGTCGCCGACCGTGAACTCGATTTCCTTCGTGCCTCCTCCGAGCGGCGCCGCATCGAGGCGAATCCAATCCGGGGTGGTGTTGAAGTTCATGCCATCCCGGGTGATCCAAATCCCCTGAGACCCCACAAAACCTGTCGCAGTGATGCAGGTGTACGGATCGCGCACCTTTATCCGACCGGCGATGTTATTCAATGTATCTCCCGGGTGGAAGTAGAGCGTGTCGCACACTTCTTCCCCAGTCCCCGGATCCGTTTCACATTCGATTTGCGGGATGGCCACCTGCGGGTCGAGCCAGAAGTACTCCGGGTCTTCCGTGAGCGGGGCGTCAAGCAAACGGTCCGGGCGCACGAGTTCTGCATAGAATGGCAGTTCCACACCCGCCGGCAGCGTGTACTCAAACGGCAAGTTTTGGTTGCTCGTAAGCAGCGTGAACGTGCTGTCTGTTACCGTCACACCGTAAGGATTCACCAGGATAACCGTGCGCTCTGAGTTCAAATCGTTCGTGTTCTCGTACATCGAAACGACGGAGTAGAACTGGCCGATATCACCCGCGTCGTTTGCGAGCGCGATGATGTCGTCGTCCCAGAAGTTTCCATAGTTGTTGTAAGCACCGGGTGACAAGGTCCCCCGGACCAAACCGCCATTCTGCGAGGAGGCCATCCAGGCATAGGTCCATCCCGGAGCATCTGTCACCTTCGAAATCACGCAATCGAAACCGTCACCTCCGTGCACCTCGACCGCTTCCTGGTCGCTCAGGAAGTAACCGTTCGACGGGATCATGAGGCTGCCGTTGTCCTGCGTACCGCCGAGGACCGCGCTGCGTGAGCTGTGGTCCATGCCGTAGAACTGGGTGACCGAGTAGTCGCGGTTGCACTCCACGTAGGTTTGGCCGCCGTCCGTACTCTTGTAGATGCCTCCGTCTGTGGTGACATACATGGTGCCCGCCGGCGTGAAGATGATGTCGTGGATGTCGGCGTGTACGTCGAAATCCGTTCCTGCGAAGTCAAACGCAAACGCGGCAAGTTCCGCCTGCTGGTTCGGACCCGAACGCCACACCTCGATGCCACCGACGTAGGCAAGGTCCGGCTGTCCCTTCTTGATGCCGAGCGCCAAATCGTAAATGCCCTGGTTGCGCGGAAGCGGTGTAGACTGGGCGATGCCCGAAGGCCACACATTCGTCCACGTATCCCCGCCGTTGCTCGTGTGGTACAGTCCACCGAATGCACCCGCGCTCGTTGCAAAGAGTGCAAAGGCGTGGTTGCTGTTGTCCTGGCTGATGTCCACGCGCACCCGGCCCATGCCGGATTGCGGTAGAAGACCCGAGCTGGAGTTACCAGAAATCGATTCAAATTCGGTGAACGCAGCATTCGTGCTCCGGAACACCCGAGCATTCGACATGCCGACGAGCATGTAGCTGCCATCTGCAGCGATACGGATGTCTCCCACCGGACCAGCAGGGATGCCGGACACAACGTTCTCATGGAGGATGCCGTTCTCGATGTAGCCGATGCCCGCATCGCCGCCGAACCACACCCGGTTCGGATTTGTCGGGTCCGTCTCAAGTGCGTCGGTGGCCGTGAAGTCGCCGCTGCCGAGAAAGCCTGGGTCCGTTCCTTCGACGAGCGAGAAGTTCGCCCCATCCTCGGACCACCAAATCCCGCGGCCACGGAAGCCACTGCCGCCCTCGCCACCAGCGAAATCGAACTGCGAGCCGGTTCCGACATACAACGCTCCGTTGCCGGATACGGCGATGGAGCCGACCATCAGGTTCGGGAAGCCGTGGACCTGATTCCACTTGTTTGCTCCGTCATCGCTGCGCCACAAACCGCCTGACACACCGCCGGTGTAGAGCAACTGCTCCGTGATGGCGACGATGGCGCGGGTACGGCCCCCGATGTTGTCTGGGCCCATCTCGTTCCAGTAGTGATTCGTCGAGCGCGATCCGTTGCCTAACGCTTGGGCATTGTAGCGGATGACCTCTGCACGCAGAGTGTTGAGGCCCTCGGCATTGATTTGGCCCGTTTCAATATCCGCCAAAAGCATCCGGTGGATTTCGTAAGCCCCTTCCGGAGACCCCGCCGGCCCAGCGGCCTCGCGCGGGACATAGGCTGGGACATTCCCCGTCTGGCCGTCGAGCGCCCACCAGGCTCCCACAGCGCCCAAAGCGACTGCAGTTGCTGCGATTGCGTACTTCACTTGCATGGTTGTGTCAGGTTCCGAGTTGTTGTGCCCTGCTTCAGGGCGGTGGCGAAAGGTACAAAAGAGTGCGTGCCTGCAACGGGCAGGATTCCGTCAGAAGTCCACCGAGGTCCTCGACTGGAATTCATACTGGAAGGACGTGCTTTTCTGCGTGGTAGCTCGAGCGCACAAGCGGACCACTTTCCACACAGCGGAAGCCCTTTGACAGGCCTAGATCGCGCAATTCGGCGAACACATCGGGGTGGATGAACTCGGCGATGGGCAAATGTTTGGGTGTGGGCTGCAGGTACTGGCCGAGGGTCAGGACCTGGCAGTCCACCCGACGCAAATCGTCCATCGCTTCGACGACTTCCGCGAAGGTCTCGCCCAGGCCCAGCATGATGCCCGATTTCGTCTCGAGGCCTGCCCGACGCAGCCGCAAAAGCACCTCAAGGCTGCGGTCGTACTTCGCCTGGATGCGCACCTGGCGGGTCAGCCGCCGCACCGTCTCGAGGTTGTGTGAAACGACCTCCGGGCGCACGTCGATGATGCGCTGCAGGTTCTCCCATTTGCCCGCAAAGTCGGGGATGAGGGTCTCGAGGGTGGTCGTCGGCGACGTGTGGCGGATGGCCCGCACCGTCGCCGCCCAAATCTCCGATCCGCCATCCGGCAGGTCGTCCCGATCGACCGACGTGAGCACGGCGTGCTTCACGCCCATCAGCTTCACGGATTGGGCGACACGCCCCGGCTCGAAGGGGTCAGCCTCGAGCGGTTTGCCCGTGGCCACGTTGCAAAACCCGCAACTCCGCGTGCACACGTTGCCCAGAATCATAAACGTCGCTGTACCCTCTCCCCAGCACTCGCCCATGTTCGGGCAGTGTCCGCTTTCGCAGATGGTATGCAGCTTGTGTTCGTCGACTAACCCACGCACCCGGCGGTAGTTTTCTCCGGTCGGAAGCTTCACCCGCAGCCAAGCGGGTTTAGGCCGGCGGCCGGAGGAATCGGGAAGGTTCGGGGTGGGTGTGGTCATGGTTCAGATGGGTTCTGTAGGAGATCAACGCGTCCAACGCCGGCCGACCTCCAGCCGCGCAAACAGGGTAACAAACGCCAACTGGTTCTGGTTGTAGCGGTCCGCAATAATTTCTGGCTTCCACACGAAGGCATCCACCGCCGCGCCCACCACGAGCGCCTTCATCCGATCGCGTTCCGGACCGTACTCAAAATCAAGCGCATAGCTCGCATGCAAGCCCGGAACCGGCCGCAGTTCCCCCAGACCGTTCAGCCACGGCGCCTGGCCGTAGATGTCGTCCGAGAAGTGTTTGTCCGGGTCATAGCGTTCAATCGCGATGTAATCGTACGGAATGTCCGGATAGCCAATTTCCAGATAGACAGGCTTTTGCAAGCCCAAAACCGCTCCCAAACGCCACCCGCTCGCGAGTCGAACGGCGTCCTTGCGGAGTTTGGGGGTGTGCAGGCGCGTGCGGCCGACCACCGCCCGGACCATCAGCAGGGCATTCACCTTGCCGTACACATACGCCCTTCCGTCGTCGTAGACCGGGTTCGAGGACTTCTCTTCTTTCGCGTTCCGCATGTACAGCGCGTCCGCCCCGAACATGCGCAGATGCGTCGCATCTGTGTACCGCGATTTCGAGATCCCCAGGCCTGCTCCTTGGGTGTGCACGAGCAGGCCGCCTTGCCATTCGTCGGTGGGAAGGAGGGAGGACGAGGTTGAGGGCGAGGTTGGGGTTGAGGTTGGGGTTGGGGTTTGGGCAGCGGAGCTGCACGCCCAAACAAGCGCAATCACGCAGCCGACCGCCGACGATGCAAACCTCCGCTCCATGCCCCAAATTTACGGCATGACAACCGCCCCCGACCGCCAGCCCGATTTCGAGGTCCACTACCCCGGAAACCTGCGCACCGAGATGCGCCACCTCCGCAGCGGTGCGCACACGGTGACCGATGCTCCGGTCGACAACCACGGCCGAGGGGAGGCCTTTTCGCCGACGGACCTCGTCGCGTCTGCGCTCGCCTCGTGCATGATGACGGTCATGGGCATCAAGGCGAATGACGCCTCCTGGAACATCGACGGGATGCGCGCGCAGGTGTGGAAAACGATGGCCTCGGGTCCGCGCCGCATCGCTGCCATCCACGTCGAGCTTTGGGTGCCCACCGGTACGCTGTCCGAGCGCGACCGCACGGTGCTCGAACGAACCGCCCTGACCTGTCCGGTGGCGGAATCCCTCGGGGCGGGGGTGGACGTGGTGCTCTCAATCACGTGGGGGTGAGTCGCTGGGTCGGTTGGGTCGGTGCAGCCGGGCTCGCGTGGGGGTGCACGGTGTCGTCCCCGTCGGTGGAGACGGGCCGGCGGCGTCCGTACGATTACGAGTCGCGGCCGCGGCAACCCGGTGTTCTGGCGGTGGGGGTGCTGGGGGATT
>JBMTYE010000075.1:0-7460 GCA_049454255.1 Flavobacteriales bacterium | reverse complement strand
GGTGAAGTGGACGATGAGTTTGTATTCCCGCTTTGAGTCGAGAACGGCAATACGTTCGCGGCCGTCCCAGAGGTAGCCCGTATCGCCGATTTGGCCGCCGCCTTCGGGGTAGAAGGGGGTGGAGGCGAGTGCGATTTGGTACATCACCTTCCCCTTCGACTCGACCCGCCGGTAGCGCACGAGGTGGGTGTCGGCTTCCAGCGCGTCGTAGCCGATGAACGGCTCATCGGTCGGGGCAGGGTGGACGTCGACCCAGTCGTCCGTCTTGATTTTCCCGGCGGCACGGCTGCGTTCCTTCGCGCGGGCGAGCTCGGCATCGAATCCCGGCTGGTCGATGGAAAAGCCGGCCTCGGAAGCCACCAGCGCCGTGAGGTCCGCAGGGAAGCCGAACGTATCGTACAGTTCGAACACCGAGGCACCCGGCAACACGCCGCCTGCAGGAAGCGCAGCGAGCCGGTCGGTCAGCAGGTCAATGCCCTTCGAGAGGGTGCGCAAGAAGGCCTCTTCTTCCTCGAGGATGACCCGCTCGATGAGCGAGCGCTGGGCGTGGAGTTCGGGGAAGGCGTCCCCCATTTGGTCGGCTAACGAGCCGACGAGCTTGTGCATAAACGGCTCGTGGAGCCCGAGGAAGCTGTGTCCGTAGCGGATGGCCCGCCGCAAAATCCGGCGGATGACGTAGCCGGCGCCCGCGTTCGACGGCAACTGCCCGTCTGCGATGCTGAACGACACCGCCCGGATGTGGTCTGCGATGACCCGGAAGGCGACATCGGATTTGCCCGTACCTGCGGTGTAAGTGCGCCCGCTCACGGCCGCGATGCGCGCGATCATGGGCGTAAAGACGTCCGTATCGTAGTTCGAGCGCTTGCCTTGCAGGGCCATGCAAAGCCGCTCAAAGCCCATGCCCGTGTCGATGTGTGCGTTCGGCAGCGGAACCAGGGAACCGTCGGCCATGCGGTTGAATTGCATGAAGACGAGGTTCCAAATCTCGACCACCTGCGGGTGGTCTCGGTTGACCCAGTCGCGCCCCGGTTCCGCAGCCCGCTCCGCGTCCGAGCGCAGGTCCACGTGGATTTCCGAGCACGGCCCACACGGCCCCGTCTCGCCCATCTCCCAGAAGTTGTCCTTCTTGCTCCCAGCCAGGATGCGGTCTTCGGCCACGTGGGCCGCCCACATCCCGCGGGCCTCGAGGTCCTCCTCCAGTCCATCGCCCGCATCCCCGCCGAAGACCGTGACGTAGAGCCGGTCCTTTTCGAGGCCGTAGTGCTCGGTCAGCAGCTCCCACGCCCAATCGATGGCCTCCTGCTTGAAGTAGTCCCCGAAGCTCCAGTTCCCGAGCATCTCGAACATCGTGTGGTGGTAGGTATCCACACCCACTTCCTCGAGGTCGTTGTGCTTTCCGCTGACGCGCAGGCACTTCTGGGTGTCCGCAATGCGCGGCTGCACGATGGGGCTGTTGCCGAGGAAGATGTCCTTGAACGGGTTCATGCCCGCATTGTTGAACATCAGCGTCGGATCGTCTTTGATGACCATGGGCGCCGAGGGCACGATGACGTGGCCTTTCGAGGCGAAAAAGTCGAGAAACAGCTGGCGGACGCGGCGGGATTCCATACGGGCGTTGTTAACGTGTGCAAAATACACACCGCCTCGGGCAGGCGGCGCGTGAAATTACACCGCACTTTTGCTTCCATGGCGAAAAGGTTCCACAAGTACCGGTTCAACGAACGGACCCTCGAAATGGAGGAGGCGCCGTTCGGCGCGCGGGATTATGTGGTGTGGGGCGTGCGCCAAACCGCAGTCGTCGGCGTTGTCGCCTTCGCGAGCGTTTGGGTCGCTGAGAATCTGATCACAAGCCCATCGGACATCGCCCGGGAGCGGGAGCTCACCTACCTCCGCACCGAAGTCGAGCGCCTGCAAGCCGAGGTCGAAGAGATGGATACGGTCCTCTCGGGCATCGTCCAGCGCGACGACGGCATCTACCGCGCCATCTTCGGCGCTGAACCCTACCCAGAACACCTGCGCAACCCGGGCGTCGGCGGCTCCGACCGCTACCGCAACCTCCGGGGCTACGAAAACTCCGACGAGGTCATTGCGCTCCAGGAGCGGGTCAGCGAGCTGCAGCGCAAGCTCGTCGCCTCCACCCGATCGTTCGAAGAACTGATGGGCCTGGCCCGCAACTCTTCGAAGCTGGCAGAGTCCATTCCGGCCATCCAGCCCGTCCGCAACCGGGATTTGCGGGCAATGGCCAGTGGCTGGGGCTACCGCATCCACCCCATTTACAAGGTGCGCAAGTTCCACTACGGCATGGACTTCAGCGCAAAAACGGGTACGGAGGTCTTCGCCACCGGCGATGGCGTGGTCGTCACTGCGGAACAGAAATACGACGGCTACGGGCTGAACGTCATCATCCGCCACGGCTATGGCTACCAAACCCTCTACGCCCACATGAGCAAACTCGCCGTCCGTCCCGGCCAACGCGTCAAGCGCGGCGAGGTCATCGGCTACGTCGGCTCCACCGGCACCTCGGTCGCGCCCCACCTGCATTACGAGGTCATCAAGGACGGCGAAAAGGTGAACCCGGCCCACTACTACTTCAACGATTTGACGCCGGCGCAGTACGAACAGATTTTGCGGATGTCGGATGCAGCGAACCAGTCCTTCGATTGACGTACATTCGTTCCATGCCGTTGGGAAAGCCGGTGGCCAAGCGCTACTTCACAATCACGGAAGTCTCCGATATGCTGGGGCTCAACGCCTCTATGCTCCGCTACTGGGAGAAGGAATTTCGACAGCTCAACCCCCGCACGAACGCCCGGGGCAAACGGTTCTACACCGAACGCGACATCGCGACCATCCAGGAAATCCACCGCCTTGTCAAGCTGCAGGGCTTCACCCTCGACGGCGCGCGCAAGGCCTTGTCAGGTCGGGAAATCCCTGAACCTGAGCCGCTTGTGATGGTCGAATCGCCTGCTTCCGACGCGGTTGCTGGCTCTGAGCGGCAGGAAGTGCTGGACCGGTTGCGCGCCTTGCGGGCCCGACTTGCGGCGCTTCAGGAGGCGACCGTAGAGAGCAGGTAGTCCTGCACGTAGCTGCGGACGGCGTCTTCGAGCGGCGTAAACGGGCGGAGGTAGCCGGCGGCCCGCAGCTTCGACAGGTCAGCTTCCGTGAAGTACTGGTAGGTGTCCCGGATGTCTTCCGGGGTGTCGATGAAGTCGATGTGGGCGGGAAGTCCCAGGGCTCCGGCCGTGGCCGTCGCCAAATCCAAAAACGAGCGGGCCTGTCCCGAACCGAGGTTGTAGATGCCGCGGTGGACCGGATTCCGGTGGTGCATGAAGTGCACTAGAACGTCGACGAGGTCGTCGACGAAGACGAAGTCCCTCATTTGGCCACCATCCTCAAAATCAGCTCGATGTGACCGGAACAACCGCATGCGGCCCGTCGATCGGAACTGGTGGAAGGCATGGAATGCGACCGAGGCCATGCGCCCTTTGTGGTCCTCGTGCGGGCCGTAGACGTTGAAAAACTTCATGCCCGCCCAGAAGTAGGGCGCGCGGCCGGCAGCATCCTCCGCGAGCGCCCAAACGTCGAAGGTCTGCTTCGAATCGCCGTACGGATTCAGTGGCTTCAACGCCCCGATGCCGGCGTGGTCGTCCGACCAGCCGCGTGATCCGTCGCCGTACGTCGCGGCAGACGAGGCATAGACGAGGGGGAGACCGTAGTCCACGCACGCCTTCCACACCTCCTGGCTGAACTGCACGTTCAGGCGGTCGAACACAGCTTTGTCCTGCAAGGTGGTGTCCGTGCGGGCGCCGAGGTGGAAGATGAACTGAACCTGGTCTTCGTTCGCGGCAAGCCATGGAAAAAAGGCGTCGCGGTCGATGCGCTCAACACAGGTCAAACCGCTGTGGTTGCGGCGCTTTGCTTCCCGGCTGAAGTCGTCGACGAGGACGAGATCCACGAACCGATCGGCATTTAGACGTCGGGCGAGTCTGCTGGCAATAAAGCCTGCGGCACCGGTGATGACAATCATGCGGCGAAGGTAGGCCGTATCTTCGCGGGGTGAGAAAGACGGTTCACATCACCCGGCGGGTGAGGTTCAATGCAGCACACCGCCTGTGGGTGGACGGCTGGTCGGACGAGCGCAATGAGGCGACCTTCGGCAAGTGCGGGAACGCGAATTGGCACGGGCACAACTTCGACCTGTATGTGACAGTGAAAGGTGTGCCCGATCCCGAGACGGGGTACTTCATCAACTTCACGGAGTTCAAGCGCATCCTCAAGGAGCACGTGGTGGAGGAGCTGGATCACCGCAACCTCAACCTGGATGTGGCCTGGTTGCGCGGTATCCAGCCGACCACGGAACAGGTTGCAGTGGCGATTTGGGAGCGTCTCCAGCCGGTGCTTGCGGCGGCCGGTTGTACGTTGCACTGCGTGCGGTTGCACGAAACGGAAAACAACTCGGCCTCTTACTACGGAGAATAATGGCACTGTACAGCAGGTCGGAACACTACGACGAGGAAGCCATCGCCTCGATGGCAGAGGCCTACCGGTCCCTGCTGGGCACGGTGGGGGAGGATTTGGCCCGCGAAGGCCTGGTCAAGACGCCGGAGCGGGCAGCAAAAGCGCTCGCCCTGCTGACCTCGGGCATGGGAACGAATCCGGATGACCTGCTCTCCACGGCCTTGTTTGAATCGCCGGGCGACGAGATGGTACTCGTGCGGAACATCGAGGTGTACAGCCTGTGCGAGCACCACCTGCTGCCGTTCTTCGGTAAAGCCCACGTGGCCTACATCCCGAGCGGGAAAATCGTGGGACTGAGTAAGATTCCGCGCATGGTCGATGCATGGGCGAGGCGCCCACAGGTGCAGGAACGGCTTACGTGCGCCATCCGGGACAGCATCGAGCGGGTGCTCGCTCCACAAGGCGTAGCGGTGGTCATCGAGGCGCACCACCTGTGCATGCAGATGCGGGGCGTGGAGAAGCAAAATGCCACGACCACGACCAGCGCGTTTACGGGGGCATTTTTGACGGACTCGCGCACGAGGAAGGAGTTCATGCATCTCGTGGCCCGCTGAGTGCGAAGGAAGAACTGACAGGCTGGCAGGTGGTGGGGATTGGAGCAGTTGTTGTTACTTCGTGGGCATGTCACAGTACGATCCTCCCCGCATTTTTGATGGAAGTGTAGCCACCGAACAGGTCGGTGTCAACCGGTTCATTGCGAACGTGTTCTCTTGGATGGTGGCCGGCCTTGCCGTAACGGCGCTGACCGCATGGTACTTCGCGGCCTCAGGGGCCATCCAGGCGCTGTACACGGACACCGGGATGTCTGCCCTCGGATGGCTCGTGATGCTGGCCCCGATCGGGTTCATTTTAGCGATGAACCTCGGGTTTCATCGGTGGTCTTCGAGCGCGATTACGATGCTGTTCTTTGCCTTCAGCGTAGTGATGGGCATGAGCCTGAGCAGCATTTTCATCGTCTACACCGCCTCGTCACTCTTCCAGGTGTTCATGATCGCGGCGTCCAC
This sequence comes from Flavobacteriales bacterium, assembly GCA_049454255.1. Taxonomy (GTDB): domain Bacteria; phylum Bacteroidota; class Bacteroidia; order Flavobacteriales_D; family Sanyastnellaceae; genus CAMCYM01. Next base: position 1,938 of record JBMTYE010000075.1, on the reverse strand, counting down.
CTTCGGCGTGATGGCCGTGGTGGGCTACACGACCTCGACCGACCTCACGCGCTTCGGAAGCCTGCTCGGCATGGCCCTGATCGGCATCCTTATCGCGAGTTTGGTGAACATCTGGCTCGGCTCGTCGGGCCTTGACTTCATCATCAGCATCCTCGGCGTGCTGATTTTCACAGGATTGATCGCCTACGATACCCAAAAGCTGAAGCGCATCGGGATGGGCGTGGAGTACGGAACGGCCCCTGCCACGAAGCTCGCCATCCTCGGTGCGACGAGCCTCTACCTGGACTTCATCAACCTCTTCTTGTTCCTGTTGCGCCTCTTCGGCGGCAAGCGGGAGTAAGCCTTACCGCACCATCAACCGCTGGACTACGGGCGCGGATCCGTCGAGTTCCAGCACAAGCACGTAGGCTCCTGAAGCCAGCGGTGCGGCGTCGTTGAAGGGGTTCGTGGTGCCCGCAGCGCAGTGGCCTTCGTGCAGCACGGCCACGGTGGTTCCGCGCACGTCCCGACAGGTCAAACGGCCCCGGGCCGCTGTGGGAAGCGAGACCGGCACGCAGGTGATGGCCGAGGCAGGATTCGGATACGGTGCCTCGAAGGCGGCTGCAGGCCGGGATCCGGAAACAAGGGACGGAGCGTACACCTCGAACGACCACCACCCTTCAGGTGCGGGCATGGGCCGGGCGCCGGTTTTGCCGGAAGTGGCTGTAGCATGTGCGTAGTAGTACACGGTGGAGCCCGGAGCAGCGGCGGGAATAGCGCCCGTCCACGTGTCAGCCGTGGTGCCCGGTGCGAGCGGCGCTTCGGTCCACACGCCGCCGACGGGGTCAAGCGTCCACCAAACAGAGGCCTGCGCGATGCCGCTCCGGTGCGAGAGGTACACATCGACGGGGTACGGGTCGGTGCTGTTGTCGGTGTCGGGCAAGGGCAAGTGGCTGATGATCAGCGGGTCTTCCACCCCGACGCTGTGGGTGATGCAGTGGATGGCCCCGCTGGCCGCGATGATGGGCTCGGCGTTGCTGTCGCAGTCGATGCCCACCACGTTGTACCCCGGCAGCGCTTCGGCGTAGATGCGCAGGGCCGTCGTGTCGTACTGGGTGTAGTAGGTGGGGACGAGGACGGTGTTGTTAACGAACACGGAATTTGTGTAGGTCATGTACCAACCGCCGGCATTTGGGTAGCCTTGGCCGGGTTCAGGCGGACTCGGGATGCGGATGACGTCAAACGGGGTGCCCCACCGCGTGGTGAAGTTGGACAGGACGTAGCTGATGTTCGCGTTGATTTGGGGTCCGTCTGCTGTGTTCGTGGGGTATTCAGCGACGAGCAAGGTCGACTCATCGAGGAGCTTCATGTGCATGTCGATGTGGTGGATGCCATCGTACGGCAGCGTGGGCATGCGGATGTAGGTGTGCACTCCGTGGAAGTCCTCGATAATCTGCTCGATTTCCGGCTCGGTGTGGTCGGGATACGATTCCCCGGCGTCCATCCACCAGGCAGATCCGCCTGAGTTTTCCTCTACGATGAGTTCCGAAGCGAAGGCCGTTCCGAATCCATCGGACATCCAGTTCCCGCCGGTGTTCATCAGGTCATAGGGCGTCGCCGTCGTAGAATACACCGGGATGCCCAGTTGCTCCCCGAGGACATCCGGAATCACATCGTCCAGCGGCCGGGGGCGGTTGTACGTCCAATCCACGAGCACGCGGTCGTCGTTCCACGAACCATAGACCGTGTTTGCCCCGTAATCCCGAATCCAAACGCTGTTGTAGTCGGCATCGACCACCGTGACGTTGTCGAGCGTAAGCGGCCCGCCACACTGATTTCCGGTGAGATAATTTGTGCATGACGCGGGATTCGAGGCGAATACAATAACCGCGCATTCCGCCTGTGCGGCAGCCACAATTTGCTTTTGAATGCTCGGATATCCTGTCCACGAAATCGTGC
>JBMTYE010000074.1:0-7567 GCA_049454255.1 Flavobacteriales bacterium | reverse complement strand
AAACCTTCCTCGGCCGCCGCCTCGAAGTCCTGCCCGACACTCTTTCTGCCGCTCTCAGTCTCGAGGATGTGGCTTCGCGGACAGACTGGACGCCGTTATCGGCCGATGTCCCGAACCTGGGAACCTCGCACCGGGAGCAGTGGCTGCGGCTCGTGCTCGACCCGGCCGTGGAATCCGGCCTCCTCCTCGAGGTCCAAAACCCCACCCTGGACGCCGTCGAGTGCCACTTCATCTGCGACGGCCGGGTCGTTCAAGGCCACGGCCTCGACGGCTTCGGGACCTACCGCAGCTTCGCCGTGCCGCTCGATGGCTGTGACGACCTCACAGCCCTGATCCGGGTCCAGTCCGGCGCCCAGCTGCTCCTGCCCATGCGACTTGCCGGACCGCGGGACGTGGACCGGGCCTCCGACCGGCGTAACCTCTTCTTCGCGGCCTACGCCGGCATCATCGCCGTCATGTTGCTGTACAACCTGTTCCTGTACTTCAGCGTGGGCGACCGGAGCTACCTCGTGTACTCGCTGTTCGTGCTCGTCATCGGCGGAACGCAGCTCGTGCTCAACGGGTATGCGCCGGTGCTGGGCGTGCATCCCGAGTCGTGGGCAGCCGGCCGGATGACGCACCTCTCGGGCATCGCGAGCGGGTGGTTGACCGTTTGGTTCGCCCAAGTCTTCTTGCAACTCAAAGACTACACCCCGCGGCTGAACAAGGTGCTGTACAGCTACGTCGGGCTGTACGGCGTGGCGCTCGTGCTGGTGCTGGCCGATCGCCTGCCGGAGGCTTATGGGGTGATTAATTTCTGTGCACTGGCCATCCCGCTGCTTATTTATGCGAGTGTTTCTGCACTGCGCCAAGGCTACCGTCCGGCCGGGTACTTCCTGCTGGCCTTCTTCGTCTTCATCGCGGCCGTGGTCGTGTTCGTGCTTAAGGATGTAGGGGTGATTCCGTACAATGCGTGGACCTTCTATTCGCTTCCGGCGGGGAGCGCGCTCGAGGTGGTGCTGCTCTCGCTCGCGTTAGCCAGCAGAATCAACCAGCTCAAGCGGGAAAGTGCCGAGGCGCGCGAGGAGCAGCTTCGCATGTCGCAGTTGAACGAACAGCTTGTGCGCGAGAAGAATACGGAACTGGAGAAGCGGGTACGGGAGCGGACCATCGACCTCGAACGGGCGAATACGGAACTCAATACGGCCATGGGTGAGTTGCGCAGCGCACAAGACCAACTCGTTCAAAGCGAGAAGCTTGCATCCATCGGTCAGTTAACAGCGGGCATCGCCCACGAGCTGAACAACCCCATCAATTTCGTTACCTCGTCCGCCCACTCGTTGCGCCGGGACATCGACGATGTGAACCGCATTGTGGAGGGTGCGCTTGCTTTGGATGCCGGGAGTCCGGCACTTTCCGATGAGGTGAAGGCCGTGCAGCAGCAGGCGGTGGAGCTGGATTTGGCCTACACCCAGCGGGAGATTGCGGAGTTACTGACCGGCATCGAGGACGGGGCACGCCGCACATCCGAAATCGTCCGGGGCCTGCGCATTTTCAGCCGGATGGACGGCGATGCGTTCCTGCCGGCAGATGTCAACGAACTGCTCGAGTCGACGCTGGTCATCTTGCGTAGCAGCATCAAGGAACACACCACGCTCGCGGTGGATTTGGCCGGTGGATTGCCGCCGATTTCGTGCCAGCCCGGACGGCTGAACCAGGTGTTTATGAATGTGTTGACAAACGCCGTGCATGCGGTGCGCGCCACCGGCCGCCCGGTAGAAGCCTGCCAAGTCTCTGTCCGCACCCGGCTGGTGGAAGACGCAGGGAACAGGTGGGTGGAAGTGCGCATCGGCGACAACGGCGTGGGCATGGACGAAGCCACCCGCTCCCAAATCTTCGACCCGTTTTTCACTACGAAGGAGGTCGGTGAAGGCACGGGTCTGGGCCTCAGCATCGCCATGGGCATTCTTACCGACCACGGCGCGAAACCCGAAGTCCACTCCGAACTCGGCGTCGGTACCTCATTCATCCTCAGCTTTCCTGTATGATCCACGTCCTGTACCTCGACGACGAACCGCACAACCTCAGCGCATTTCAGGCGGCCTTCCGGCGCGACTTCCGCGTCCACACCACGACCGAGCCGACGGACGCGGTGGCCTTGCTCCGGGAGCATCCGGTGGAGGTGCTGATTTCGGACCAAAAAATGCCCAACATCAGCGGGGTGGAGTTCTTCGAGCTCATCATGAACGACTACCCCGACCCGGTCCGCATGCTCCTCACCGGCCACGCCGACCTCGACGCGGTGATCGACGCCATCAACAAGGGCCAGATCTACAAGTACATCTCGAAGCCGTGGAACGAGGTGCAGCTCGCCGACCTCATCCGCGAGGCCGCGCAGCTGCACCACCAACGCCGCCGCGAGCGGCGGGCGGCGGGCCAGTTGGCCACCCTCATCGACTCCGCCCGCGGCATCAACCGCGAACTCCTCGAGCTCGTCCGCCCCGGATCGACGCCGGACGCCGCCGCCTGGGCGCGCATCGCCGAACTCGCCGAGCGCATCGAATTCACCCTCTCCGAGCAGGAGCTCTGACCTCCGTCAGCGGAGGTACTTGAAGTCCTCGCCGGGCTCGATGTTCTTCAGGGTGGCGAGGATGAGGCGGATGCAGTTCTCGACGTCGTCGCGGTGGATCATCTCGACCGTCGTGTGCATGTAACGCAGCGGAAGCGAAATCAACGCCGAGGCCACGCCCATGTTCGAGTAGGCGAAGGCGTCCGTGTCGGTGCCCGTGAAGCGGCTCGCTGCCATGCGCTGGATGGCAATCTTCTCGGCGTCTGCCGTGGAGATGATGCGCTTGAGCAGGTTGTTTTGGACCGCAGGTCCGTACGTCACCCCAGGACCCTTGCCTGCCGCGATATCGCCGCTTTCCACCTTGTTCATCATCGGCGTTTGGGTGCAATGCGTAACGTCCGTGACGATGGCCACGTCCGGCGAAATGCGTTCGGCGATCATCTCGGCCCCGCGCAACCCGACCTCTTCCTGGACGCTGTTGACGATGTACAGCCCGAACGGCAGCTGCGTCCCTTCCTCGTGCAGGAGCCGCGCCACTTCCGCGATCATGAAGCCGCCCGCCCGGTTGTCCAGCGCCCGCCCGACGAACCAATCCTTGTTCAGGACCATGAATTCATCCTCGTAGGTCACCACGCACCCCACGTGGATGCCCATCTTTTCCACCTCCGCCTTGTCCTTCGCTCCGACGTCGAGGAAGATGTTCTTCATGCTCGGCGGCGTCTCCTTGCCGGGTTCACGCACGTGGATGGCCGGCCAACCGAAGACCCCCTTCACCCGTCCTTTCTCGGTGTGGATGTCGACGCGCATGGACGGCGCGATCATGTGGTCGCTGCCCCCGTTGCGGCGCAGGTAGATGTAGCCGTCGTTCGTGATGTAGTGGACGAAGAAGCTGATTTCGTCGGCGTGAGCCTCGATGACGACCTTGTACGGCGCATCAGGATTTACCACGCCCACGACCGTGCCGTACGTATCGACGATGTGGCTGTGGATGTACGGGCGGATGTAGTCGAGCCAGAGCTGTTGGCCGGAGCTTTCGAAACCCGTCGGACTTGCGTTGTTGATGTAGGCTTGGAGGAACTTCTCGCTCGCCTTTGTGATGATCTTTTTTGTTGCCATGGGCCAAATTTAGCGCCCCCGTCCCCCGTCGACCGGGACGCTGCACGCCACCTTTTGAACAGCCCACCCTTCGGGAACGCGTCCCTTGCGCGCTTCAGCCTTCCGCCCCGGGGCACACAAGCACCGGCAGTGCCATGTGCTTCAGGAGTGCCTTCGAAACACTGGGGTCAAACAGGCGGCTCAACCAACCTCGGTGCCGGGGAACGAGCACGAGCACATCGAATCCCCCGTCATCTAATCGTTGCTCTACAGCCTCTGTCACATCGGGATAGCGGACGAATTCAAACGCCATGTCAGGTGCGTTTTCCATCGCCCTCGCCCGCTGCTGAAACGCCTCAAGGTGGGCCCGCTCGTGCAGTGTGGGGACCTTCCCGTCTGCAACGTGGATAAACGTTACGTGGAGGTCGTCGGGCACCAGCGACCAGTCCCGGATTTTTGCGGCTGTCGTCTCATCGCCTTCTTGGAAATCGGTCGCAAACAGGGCGTTGTGAAACTCTGCAACCCTGTCAGATGTCGGCAACACGAGCACCGGGTGGGTGGTACGTTGGGCCACTTCGGAGGACACCGAGCCGAAGAACAGGCGCTCGATGCCCGACGCGCCGTGCGCTCCGAGGACCGTTAAGTGTGGCTTTCGTGCAGCCATTTCTGCTAATATCGCGTCCGCGGCGAGCCCCGCCACACATACCGCTTCGCACGGCATCGCAACTTGCCCATTCACCGTATTTTCCAGTTCTGCAAGGGCCTTCCGCGTATCCGACTCGATGCGTCCGTGGTAGGCTTCGATGGCGGCGAAAGCCAAATCCGCCGGAGGCGGAGGCAAATGGTACGCCGCAAACAGCACCACCTTCGCTTGCGGTGTGCGGTTTGCAAGGGCCACAGCATACCGCACAGCGGTCATCGAACCGTCCGAAAAATCAGTGGGGACAAGAAATTGCTTCATCGGGCGGAGGGGTGCGTTGTGCGCTACAAAAGTGCTGCGGAACCCCGCGCCTTTCGGTGACCGAGGTCATCTTTCTGTTCAACTTTTTATTAAATCATCTTCCGGCCTCCCTGGTCCTTCGCATCCCCTTTCCGACCTTGTCCCCATGAACTCCGGCACAACGCGCAAGCACATCGTGGTCGTCGCTGCAGTCATCACCGCCGGAGACCGGATCCTCTGCGTTCAGCGTCCTCCCCACACCCGCGCGTACATTTCCTCGAAATGGGAGTTTCCTGGCGGTAAGGTGGAGGCGGGAGAGTCCTTTGCCACAGCTCTCGTTCGCGAAATCCGCGAAGAACTCGCTCTCCCCGTCGCCGTCCATGACCCCATCACCACGGTCACCCACGCCTATCCGGACTTTGATCTGACCATGCACGTTTACGCCTGCACAACGGTCGCACCGGAAGCCTTGGAATTGCGGGAACACCAGTCCCACGTTTGGCTCCGGCCGGACGACGCGGCCTTCGCGGCGCTGGACTGGGCCGCCGCTGACCTGCCTGTGGTGGAACTTCTGAAGCGATGAATTCGGGAGATCAGGCGCCGTTTCTTGTGCTCAATGATCCTTCAGCAGGTCATTTGGTCCTCTCTCGGCTCCAACACGAGCTCGAGGTGTGCGACGCATTCAAGTTTTATGTGGCATTTGCGACGCGGGAGGCGGTGATGATGCTGTTCCAACAGCTGCTTGACCTCACTGATCGAGGGGTGTCGGGGAAGATTCTCCTGTCCCAGTATTTGGACTTCACGGAAGTCGGAGCACTCGAGCAAATCCTCAAGTTGCCGAACGTCGAACTGCGCATCAACACCCAGGACAGCGTGCATGCGAAGGGGTACTGGTTTCGACACGGTTCACGTGAGACCTTGCTGATCGGAAGCAGCAACTGGACGGCCCGGGCCCTGAAGCTCAATGCGGAACTGAATGTTCAGCTTCATCTACAGGCTTCTGACCGCGTTGCCCGTGAGTTTGCTCAGGAGTTTGACCACCGTTTCCATCGGTCTGAGCCGGTGGATGCCCGTTTTTTGCTGCGGTACCGGGATGTCCAGCGGGTCGCCTTTCGGGAGGTTGCTCGGCTTCAGCAGACCGTCCGAATTGCTGCTGAGCGAGAGCCGCATTGGGCGCCAAGCGTTACCCCGAACTCCATGCAAAAGGAGGCACTTGCTTCGCTCGCTGATCTTCGTGCACGAGGACAGACGAAAGCCTTGATAGTGAGTGCGACAGGTACGGGTAAAACGTATTTGTCTGCCTTTGATGCCCTGGCCTTTCGGGCGAATCGCCTGCTCTTCGTTGTCCACCGTGAGAACATCGCGCGTGCTGCGATGGCTTCATTTGAGCGCATTTTTCAAGGCAGCCGCACGCTGGGCTTGTACACAGGGAATGAGCGGAATTTGGATGCCGAGTTTCTGTTTTGCACGGTCCAAACGTTGAGCAAAACGGCCCATTTGGATCGGTTCTCGCCGGACCACTTCGACTACATCATCGTGGACGAATCGCACCGTGCAGGCGCGGCTACCTACGCTCGGTTTTTAGATCATTTCCGACCTAAGTTCCTGCTGGGCATGACGGCTACGCCGGAGCGGACGGATGGTGCGGACATTTTCAAGTACTTCGACTACAACATCGCTTTCGAGGTGAGGTTGCAGCGCGCGCTGGAAGAAGAGCTGGTCTGCCCGTTCCACTACTTCGGGGTGACCGATATCACGGTGGACGGCCAGCACCTTGAGGAGGAGTCGGAGTTTCGATTGCTGGTAGCGCGCGAACGGGTCGATCGCATCCTGGAGCAAATCAGCCTCTACGGCAACTTCGAGGAAGTTACCCGAGGCCTGGTATTCTGTTCACGGGTGGAAGAGGCTGAGGAGCTTGCCAGTTTGTTTTCGCTGCGCGGTCGTCCTGCGCTATCGATCAGTGGAAAGAACTCGGAGGCAGAACGTGAGCAGGCCATCCGCAGGCTCGAAGCGAACCCACAGGCGGCGGATCGATTGGAGTTTTTGTTCACGGTAGACGTGTTCAACGAGGGGGTCGATATCCCCAGTTGTAACCTGGTAGTGCTGCTCCGACCGACACAATCAGCGATCGTCTTTGTGCAGCAGCTCGGTCGGGGATTGCGTAAGGATGCGGAGGGAGCCAAGTACCTGACGGTCTTAGACTTTATCGGGAATTACCGACGCAATTTCCTCATTCCAGTCGCCCTGTTCGGCGACCGCTCGTACGATCGCGACCAGCTACGTCGGTTGATGGCGGTGGGAAGTCCGCTGATTCCGGGAGCAAGCACGGTTTCGTTTGACCGCATCGCCCGAGAGCAGATTTTCGAGGCGATTCAGTCCTCGGCGGCGGACAGCTTGCGCGAACTCAAGGGCGATTACTTCGCCATGAAGGCCCGCCTCGGAAGGCGGCCGATGATGTGTGATTTTCTCGACCATGATGGGAGGGATGCGCGCGCTTTCGCGCGCCAAGCAGGCTCATACCATGCCTTTGTGCGAGCCATCGATCCGAACCTCGTGCCAGCAGTCACTCAGCAGATTTCTGATGTGTGGGCTGTGCACTCCCGCGATGCGCTGAACGGTCGGTGTGCCGAAGAAGCTGTGCTGATGAAGCTCCTCTGCCGCAGTGAGCGGGTGAAACGTGACGACTGGTGCGAAGCTGTATGCCGGGTGACAGGGGAGGTTCCAGACGAGCGAAGGTGGTGGGCGGCTTGTAGGAGTTTGGATTTGCGGTTTTACCGCCAAACCCAAGACAAGAAAATGGTGGAAGCCGCGGAGGTGATCGGCGTGGAGTTGTTCCGCTATTCTTCAGAAGCCATATCGTGGACCGAGCACGGTCGTTCCCTCTTCGAGGCGCCGGGAAGCGCAGAATTTTGGTTCGACATGGCCACCTTCGCCGAACGCAGCTTTGCCAGCGGACTGCAATTGGATTCCGTGCATCGCGGATT
>JBMTYE010000073.1:0-7571 GCA_049454255.1 Flavobacteriales bacterium | reverse complement strand
GGCGCCATCCGCTCCGCAGCATCTCCCACGAACCACGCCCGCTCCCCCAGATCCACCCCGAACCGCAGATGCGCTGTCGGTCCCTCCCCGTCGAGCACGACTGCCCGCGGCTCGGTGAGCCGCTCCCACCCCCTCCCCACCCTCCGGTAGGCCGCCGCAAACACCTCCCACCGCCGCGCATCGATGACCCCCACCGCCACATCGCCCTCTGCCAACTCGGCCACCTCCGGCCCCAGCTCCAGTCCCGCCACACACACGGCCGGCGTCTCCACCGCGACGACGGGCACCCCCCAGGCATGCGCAAACCCCTTTGCCGTGGCCAGCCCGATCCGCAGTCCCGTGTACGACCCTGGTCCGATAGACACCGCCACACCCTCCACCTCCTCAGGCCGCCAACCGACCGCCTGCAACCCCCGGTCCATCATGGGCACCAGCTCCTCCGCATGCACATAGCCCCCCTCTTCCCTCCGCGCATCCGCCCAAACACACTGCTCCCCCTCGGCCACGGCCACGGAGCACGTCCGCGCGCTGGTCTCAAGGCACAGAATCCGCATCGTCTTTCTTGCCGGTCGTGATGGCATCGCCGTCGGTAAGCGTGCGAGAAATCGTTTCGTACGGGCCGGTGATGACCTCGGCTGTCGCCTCGAGGCCGGACACGACCACGATGTGCCGGCTGTCTTGCAGCCCGGTGCGCACGGGGGTCCACACCGCCTTGCCGTCGCTCGCCACGAAGACGCCGGTGGTGCTTTCGTCGCCTTCGCCGCGGGTGGTGACGGCTTGGAGCGGCACGGAAAGCGCTCCGGACGCCCGGTCGGTGAGGATTTCGACGGTGGCGCTCATCCCGGGCCGGAACGGAGACGCGGCCGAGTCGGACCCGGCGAGCGCGGCGTAGCTGGCCGGGTCGATGCGGATCTTCACCGAGAAGTTCGTGACCTGGTCCATGCCGAGGCCGGCGGCGCCGGTGGCGTTGAGGGCGGTGTTGCCGATTTCCACCACCGTGCCTTTGAACGTCGTCTCGCGGTAGGCATCGACCTCGACATCGACCGAATCGCCGAGCCCCACCCGGACGATGTCGCTTTCGTTCACCTCGACGTGCACTTCCATCGCCCCGAGGTCCGACACCTTCATGATGACCTCACCGGCCATGAATCCCGTGCCCTGCACGCTTTCGCCGACCTCCTTTGCGAGGGCCGTGATGGTGCCGTCTTGCGGGGCGCGCAGGATGGTGCGGCTGAGGTTGTCGCGGGCTTCTTGGACCGAGGCCTGGGCGCTTTCGATGGCAAAGCCACCGGCGGCGACGGCTTCACGCGCGGACTTTTCGCCGGCTTCCGCCGCGCGGTACGTCGATTCCGCGGTGTCGAAGTCCGCGTCGGACAGGATGCGCTCCTTGTGCAGCTGCTGGGCGCGGGTCCAGGCCTTTTTTGCGGCGAGGAAGGCCGTCTCGGCTTGCGCTAACCCGGCCCGCGCCGTTGCCAAATTCGACCGGGCGGTATTCAGCCCGGCCAGGGCCCGGTTGAGTGCAGATTCGTAGAGGTCGGGATTGATAACGACGAGCAGGGTGCCTTTTGTGACCCAGTCGCCTTCTTTGACGGGGAGTTGCAGGATTTCGCCGCTGACCTGCGCGGTGATGGATACTTCGGAAGCCGGCTGGATTTTCCCGGAAGCCGTCACCCGCTCCACGAGGTCCCGGTCTGCAGCCGGTTCCGTTTCAACCTCGGTCGGCTTCGTCCGTCCGCCGTACAGCACGGCTGCTCCGGCGAGCGCCGCGAGGACGACACCGGAAACGATCCACACGCGTTTGGAAATCTTCATGGCAGCTCAGAAAGTGAGGGGACGGCCGAGGTAGAACGACAAGATTTGCGAGGTAAACACCGCGTTGAACTGGGCCCGCAGCCGGTCGACGCGGGCGAGGTCGCGGCGGGTCCGGGCGTCCGCGTAGGCGAAGGCGTCGAGGGCACCGGCTTCGAACCGCTTTTCTGCCTGGGCGAAGGCAAGCTCGGCGGCATCCTGGGCGGCGTTGCGGGCCTCGAGGGTCGAGGCCGCGGCCCGGGCGTCGGCCCACGCGGTTTCGACCTCGTTGCGCAGGGTCGTGCGCACCTGCTCGCGCGCAATGCCCGCTGCCCGCACATCGACCTCGGCCCGGTGCAGGTCTGCTTTGCGGCCGAAGTTGTTGAAAATGGGCACGTTCAGGGTGAAGAACAGGCTTTGACGGACGTTGTCCTGGATTTGGTCCACAAACGGAACAGGCGCATACTCCGGATAGACTTCCGCGCCGGAGTACACGATGTCGCCGGTGCTCTGCACGATGCCGATGGGGAAGGTGACGACTTCCGCCGTGCCCACGCCCGTCTGCTGTGCCCCGGAATAGCCGGTGCCGAGCGTGTAGCTCGCAAACACCTGCGGACGCTGTGCGGCACGGGCCAAATCCCGCGCAATCCCCGCGTCTTCCCACTGCAAATCCGCGCGCACCGCCTGTGGAAACGTCGACAGCGCGTGAGCCGCTGCGGCATCGGCCGACGCCGGCAGGGGCTCGACCGTGAGCGATTCGGGATCGGGTACGGCCAGCGCGAACGACCGGGCCGCATCCGCGTCGAGTTGCAGGAGCTGCACGAGGTTCAGGGTGGCCAGGGCCTGGGCATTCGTGGCCGAGACCCGGTCTGCCCGGTCGGCAGCCAGGCGGGAGCGCACCTCGACGAGGTCACCTTCCGCCGCTGCACCCGAGGCGACGAGGCGGGCGATGCGCTCCTCTTGGCGCTCGGTGGCCGCGACATTCAGGTCTGCGAGGCGCACGAGTTCCTCTTGGAAGACGGCCTGCAGAAAGGCACCGGCGACCGCCAGGGCGACCTCGTTGCGCACCTGGTCCGCGCTGGCCTCGGCCAGCCGGATGCCGAGCCGCGCGCGCCGCAGGTTGAGGTGGTTCGTCCACCCGTTGAACAGCACCACGCCCGTGCTCAGCCCGAAGCTGTTCGAGCGGATGCGGGTCGAGGCGAACTGGTTCGTGAACGGGTCGATGCTTTGGCCGATGTTGTAGCCGTGCGAGGCCGAGCCGTTCAGGTTCGGCAGGAAGGCGCCTTGCGCTGCCCATTCGCCGGCTTCTGCACGTTCGCGGGCCAGCAGCGCGTTCTGCACGGACAGGGCGTGCTCCATGGCATGCGCGAGGCAGCGCTCCAAATCCCAAGCGGACGATTGACCCTGGGCGCCCGCCGCCAGCAGCAAGGCAACCCCTAAAACCTGCAGGCGACGCATGCCTGCAAGGTAGTGCGCTTCAGCCTTCGGTAGTACCCGTCGCACCGGCCCGCTTGCGGTTCCGGTACCACAGCAGGCCCAGCACGCCGAGTAGCAGGTACGGCACGGCCATTAAATACAGTATGCCTGTATTCAGGCCCCGGCCCATGCCCTCCGCCTCGGCGCTGTCCTCCGCCACGGCTTTGCACATGACGCATTGGGCGGAGCCATCCGCCCCCACCAGCGCGAGTACGACCAGCGCGACCCACGCGACCACTGCCATCCGTTTCATGCCGGGTAGTAGGGGGAAATCATGAAGTACACGATTACACCGGTTGCCGTGACGTACAGCCACAGCGGCCACGTCCAGCGGGCGATGCGGCGGTGCTTTTCCACCTCCATGCGGAAGCCGCGGACCCAGGTAAAGAGGACCAGGGGCACGATGACGGCCGAGAGCACGATGTGGCTCAGCAGGATGACGAAGTAGACGGTGCGCACGGCGCCCGTGCCGCCGAAGCGCGTGGATTCCGTGGTGGCATGGAAGGCCACGTAGCTCAGGAGGAAGAGCACGCTCAGCAGCACCGCCGTGGTGGTCAAGCGCCGGTGCAGGGCGATGCGCTTCGAGCGCACCGCGAGGTAGGCGGCCACGAGGCAGACGAAGGCCGAGCCGTTCAGCAGGGCGTTCAGGCGGGGGAGCAAGAAAAGCTGCCGCTGGGTTTCGGCGCTGAGGTCGCCGGGGGCGGGCAGGACGTAAAGCAGGGCCACGACCACCGGGATGGCCGCCGCCGCAGACCACACCACCCGCCGCATCCCGCGGTCCCCTTCAAGCCAACTCGGAACGTTTGCCATGTCAGTTCGGTTCTCGGTGCGCGCCCTCCTGAACGCGCAGCTGTTCGATGTGGGATAACAGCTGATCGACCTCCTGTGTTGACGTGCCGTCGTACACGCCGCGCAATTTTCCTGCGCCATCGACCAGGACGAAGCTGTCGCTGTGGAAAAAGCCCCCCGCGGCGGAGTCGCTGGGAAGCGCGGTGAGGAAGTAGCCGCGCTGGATTTGGGCGTACAGGTCCGTTTTCGCGCCAGTCAGGAACTTCCAGCGGGCGGTGTCGGCGCCGATTTTTGCCGCATACGCGGCCAAACGCTCGGGCGTATCCCGCTCCGGATCCACCGTATGGCTGAGGAAGATGACCTCGTCGGAACCGATGCCCCGTGCATCGAGCAAGGCCTGGAGCCGTGCGAGTTGGCTGCTCATCGCCGGACAGATGGTCGGGCACGACGTGAAAAATGCATCCACGACCCGGATCCTCCCGCCGACCTCCCGGTGGCTGAACTCACGGCCGGACAGGCCGGTGAAGGCAAAGCCGGGCACCGTGTGGCCTTCCGGACCCAGCACGGGCAGGGGCGGCGCAGCGGCGGCCAGCTCCCGCGCCTTTTCAGCAGCGTACTCCGCCTCGTTCCGTTCCTTCAGCAGCAGGGCGATGTCCTCGACGGCGTCCCGGATGGCGTCCTCCGAGGCCGCGTGGTAGACGCCGCGGAGGTACCCCTCGCCGTCGACGAGCCACACGGTCGCGATGTTCGACGGGTCCGCGGGGTCCGGCGTCAGCAGGAAGCTCTCCCGCATGATGCGGCGGACCTCCTCGACGGGGCCGGATAGGAACTGCCACTTGCCGGGCGCCCCGTTGTAGCGCGTCATCCGCTGGGTGAAAGCGGACAGGACCTCGGGAGTGTCGTGTTCTGGGTGGAGCGAGAAGCAGACCGTGCGGACGTCGGCCTCGTCGCGGTAGCGGAAGTTCGGCCACAGAAGCTGCTTCGTGAACGAGGCGGCGTGGGGGGCGTCCGTGCTGTAAAAGGCCGCGAGCCACACCTGACCGCGCAGGGAATCCGGGGTGAAGACGACGCCGTCTTGGTTCAGGAGGGCGAAGTCGCCTACGCGGTGGGCTTCCGGTGTCCGCGAGTCGAGCGGGCCCGAGGCACTGTAGTAGGGAAGGGTGTTGAACTTGTGCTCTCCGAACACCCCGAAGAACACCAAACCGCCGAGGGGGAGTGCGACAAGCAGTCCTCCCATGACCAGCCATTTGGCTGTCTGGCGTGGAGCGGTCATGGCGGGGGCAGAAAAGCCCCGATCAGTGGAAGGTGTTCGAGAGGTCCATGTGCCCAAATCCCTCGGTCAGCGCGATGAAGATCAGGTACAGGATGAACAGCATGTAGGGGGCGAGCACCACCCACCGGAGGTTTTTGCGCTCATCGCCCAAATGCATAAATACGAGCACGATGTAAGCTGCTTTCACCAGCGTCAAGGCGATGAACGTCCACTTGATCATCGTCCACGAGAAGGCGTCTGACCGCTTGAAGTAGATGCCCATGGCCACCTCGACGGTGGTCAGCGCCGTCAGGATGGCCGTGACCGTCCAGATTTTCTTCCGGATTTTCGCTCCGTCTTCTGCGCTGTGGTGCGCTTCGAGCGAGTAGCTATCGTTGACAATCAGGTCGTCGCGTTCCATGGTCCGGTCAGATGAGGTAGAAGAAGGTGAAGACAAACACCCACACCAAATCGACAAAGTGCCAGTACAGGCCCACCTTCTCGACCATCTCGTAGTGTTTGCGCCGCTCGAAGACCCCGTTGTACGCCATCAAGAAGATGATGATGTTGATGACGACGCCCGAGAACACGTGGAATCCGTGGAATCCGGTGATGAAGAAGAAGAAGTTCGCGTAGGTCTGTTGCGAGGCGTATTCGGAGTCGTGCAGGTTCGCCCCGAACGAGAAGACCTCCGCGCGGGCGTTCCAGAGGGCTGCTGCGTCGGCACCGTGGACGTGGGTTTCGTTCTCCACGTATTTGTTGATCCGCAACTCGTGCAGTTCGGCTTCGTGGGTGTGGTGGCCGGTTTCGATGAACTTCACCGTTCCGCCTTGTTCGACGAGACTGACGTCCGGATTGCCTTCCACCCAGTGCTCTGCGAGCTCACCGAAGTGGTGGTCCATGTAGACCCAATCGCCCTTTGCCAGGGCCATGGGTGTGCCGTCTTCGCCGGTGATGGTCACGGGCTGGGCGAGCTGGAAGCAACCGCCGCCGCCGTGGATAAAGTGCGACCATTCCCAGGCCTGCGAGCCGAGGAAGATGAAGCCGCCTACGATGGTCAGGGCCATCCAGGTGAGCACGCCTTTCTTGTCGTTGCGGTGACCGGCTTCGACGGCGAGCACCATCGTGACCGAAGACACGATGAGGATGAAGGTCATGAGCGCCACGTACATGAGCGGGTACTCGCCTTCCACGCCCGGGAGCGCCCGGAAGACCTGTTCGCCGATGGGCCACGCCTCGGTGGCTCCGGCCCGTGCAAAGCCGTATGCAGTGAGCAATCCTCCGAACGTCAACGCGTCCGAAACGAGGAAATACCACATCATCATCTTGCCGTAGCTGACGCCGAAGGGCGACTGTCCGCCGCCCCAGGCGACATCCGTCGTAATCGCTTTTGCCTGACCGCCCATGGTGGGAATTTGGCCGCAAACTTAAGAAATGAATCCCACTCCTGCCGCCTCCGCGCGCGCAGTGCTCCTCAATTGAGAACGATTCTCGATAAGCCGCTGAGCGGCAGCACCCTTCAGTTCGCGATGAAGAGGAAGACGAACAGGTAGACCCAGAGCGCGCCGAGGGCATGCCAGTACACGCCGAGGGCATTCAAACGCACCGTGTCGCCCGGATGGATGGAGCCGCGGATGGCGCGGATGAGGTTGATGGTCAAATAGATGAACCCCAGCACCAGGTGGACGATGTGCACCAGGATAAGGGCCCAAATGTAGGCGCCACCGGTGTTGCTGGTCTTCAGCACCTCCCGCGTAATGGGCCGCGCCTTGAGGCTGTCGTCCGGGGCATAGAAGTCGCCGGTGGCGGCGTCGTACACGAGCGGCCGACCGCCCCAACGTACTTCGTAGGCGGTGCCGTAGACCGCAGGGCTTTCGCGCATGCGGTCGATCGCGTTCCAGCGGTAGGCCTTGAGGCCGGATTCAGTGGTGGAGACCGTCCAGCCCATGCCGGACGCGCTGAGGGTGCGCCACCCGGAGGATTGGGTCAGGGTGAAGCCGATGCCCAGGACCAGGGTGGCGGCCAGGCCGGCGATGCTCATCGCGGCGCGGCCGTTGCGCATTTCGCGGGTCGCCCACCACAGGGTGAGGGAGGACAGGACGATGAGGACCGTGGAGGTCCACAGGGCTTGCGGCGCCTTGACATGGACCCAGTAGGAGCCCATGTTCGAGACGATCCACGCGCTGGTGAAGCCCGCGAAGAGCATGACGACGGCGAACACGATGAACGCCATCAGCATGGTTTTGGTGCGCGCGCGCACCGCCGG
>JBMTYE010000072.1:0-7579 GCA_049454255.1 Flavobacteriales bacterium | reverse complement strand
AAGATTTGGAACGCCTACCGGTTGACGGCGGGGTGGCAGGTGGATGCGGGGCTGGCGCAGCCGGAGGCGGCGCGGATTGCCAGCGCGTGGATGGAGAGCCGCCTGCACGAAGCGGTGGCCGAGACGGAGTCGCTGTTCGCGGAATTCCGGCTGAGCGAGGCGTTGATGGCCACGTACAAGCTCGTGTGGGACGACTTTTGCAGCGTGTATTTGGAGCTGGCCAAACCGGCCTACGGGCAGCCCATCGATGCGGTGACCCACGCCGCGACCGGCCGGCTGTTTGCCGAATTGCTGAAGCTGCTGCACCCCTTCATGCCCTTCATTTCCGAGGAGATTTGGCACTGGATTGCGGAGCGGAATTCGGCGGCAGACGACCTGTGCATCGCTCCGTGGCCGGTCGCGGGAACCCCGGATGCGGCCCTGCTGGCCGACTTCGCCTTCGCCCAGCGCATCATTGCCGAGGTCCGGACGGTCCGCAACGACAACCGTATCGCCCCGAAGGAACCGCTGGTCCTGCACGTCATTCCGGGGGCGGATTATCCGGCGCGGATGGAGGCGGTGGTGCGGCATTTGGCCTTCCTCGGCGAGGTCCGCACGGCGGAGGAAAAGGTGCCCGGGAGCTTCGGCTTCGTCGTGGGCACCTCGAGTTTCTACGTGCCGTTCCATGCGGACATCGACGTGGAAGCGGAGCGCGCGAAGCTCAACAAGGACATCGCCCACCTCGAGGGGTTCATCCGCGGTGTGAACGGCAAGCTGTCGAACGCGCAGTTCGTTGCGAATGCGCCGGCTGCGGTGGTCGAGCTCGAGCGGAAAAAGGCAGCGGATGCCGCCGCGAAACTCGACGTCCTGCGCGCCAAACTCGCGGAGTGGGGGTGAACTTTCGGTGCCTGCGGGTTGTCGTAGGTGCATGGAAACGAAGACCATTGCCGTCATCGGCGATTCGGGCGGAATCGGGGCGGCACTCCGCCAGCGGCTCCTCGCTGCGGGCCACCGCGTCATCGGGGTTTCGCGCTCGGGCGTTGCCGAGCCGGCCGAGGGCTACCTGAGTCTGGTGTTTGACGCGGTCGCGGCGCCGTGCGACCTCGCGGGATTCACGGACGTGCTGGACGGCCTCGTCTACTGCCCGGGGACCATCGCGCTCAAGCCGTTTCGCGGGATCCGCCGCGAGCAGTGGGTGCAGGATTGGGACATCAACGTGTGGGGTGCGGTGCAGACCTTGCAGGCAAACGAGCCGCTGCTCAAGCGGTCGACGGGGGCCTCGGTCGTCCTGTTCAGCACGGTCGCCGTGGGCACCGGTCTGTCCTTCCACGCCAGCATCGCCGCGGCAAAAGGCGCCATCGAAGGCCTCACCCGGTCCCTCGCCGCGGAGTGGGCGCCGGCCATCCGCGTGAACGCCATCGCCCCGTCCCTCACCGACACCCCGCTCGCCTCTGCACTCCTCGGCTCCGACACGAAACGCGCCGCGGCCGAAGAACGCACGCCGCTCCGCCGGGTCCACGCCGCGGACGACGTGGCCTCCCTCGCCGCTTGGCTCCTCACCGACTCGGCCGCCGGCATGACCGGCCGCATCCTCCCCCTGGACGCCGGCTTGGGCACGGTGCGCTGATCGATGGCACGCGAGCTCCTCTACGACGCGGCCTCCCTCGCCGCGCTGGCCGCCCCCTTCAGGGCGATGCTCGTGAACTCGGCGACCGGCTACAAACCCGCGAACCTCCTGGGCACGCGAGGCCCGGACGGCACCCTGAACCTCGCCATCCTGTCGAGCGTCGTCCACGTGGGCTCGGACCCGGCCCTCGTGGGCTGCATCTTCCGGCCGCCCGTTCCCCGCGAACACGGCAGCCACACCTTCCACAACGCCCGGGAAACCGGCGAGTTTACCATCAGCCACGTGAGCACAGCGTGGTACCGGAAGGCCCACGCCACAAGCGCGCGGTATGCAGACGGCACGAGCGAATTCGAGGCGGTAGGCTTGACGCCGTGGTACTTCCCGGCCGGTAGCGACGGACCGTTCGGAGCGCCGGCGGTGGCGGAATCGCCCGTCCGATTGGCGCTGAGGTGGGAGGACCACTGGGCCATCCCGGCGAACGGCTGCACCTTCGTCGTGGGCCGGGTGGTGGGCCTGAGCGTGCCGGCGGACGCCGTGGCCGCGGACGGCGCGCTCGATGTGGTGGGACTGGAAACGGCGGCCATCAGTGGGCTGGACGGCTACCACGGGGGCACGCGTCTCGAGCGGTTAGCGTACGCCAAACCCGACCGACCCTCCACCGGCACCACCGATTTCCTCGCCGGTTTTCCACGGGACTGACAAGCTCACGCGGGATGCAGCTGGTTTGGTTTAAGCGGGATTTGCGGCTGCGCGATGCCCCGGCGGTGACGGCGGCGCTTGCGGCTCCCGGTCCGCACGCCTTCCTCTATGTGTGGGAACCGGAGTGGTTCGCCCATCCCACGTGGAGCTTGATGCATGCGCGGTTCGTGGCCGAATCGCTGGACGACCTGCGGGCCGCCCTTGCGGAGCGCGGCGCCGAGCTGATCGAATGCACCGGGTCGGCCGCCGCCGCCTTTGCGGCCTTCGAGCGGTGGGCACCGCCCGGGGGCATCGCGGTGCACAGCACCCAGGAAGTGGGTCTGCGCTGGACCTTCGACCGCGACCGGGCGATGGCGCGGTGGTTCCGGGAACGCGGGTGGACGTGGCTCGACCACGTGGGGAGCGGCGTGCAGCGCGGACGCACCCACCGGGAGCACTGGCTCGAAGAGTGGCGCGCCTTCGTTTCGGCGCCCGAGGTGGTGCCGGAGTGGGGGAGGTTGCAGCCGTTCCGCAGGGGCGGGAGCGAGGCGGAGCCGGGCCTGGTGTGGGGGAGGCCGGAGCTCCCGCCCGAGGCGCCCGGCGCCCCGCGCCGGCAGCCCGGCGGCGAGACCGCCGCCCAGGCCTACCTCCGGTCCTTCCTCGCCACCCGGGCCCGCCACTACGCCGGCAGCATCAGCAAACCCGAGGCCAGCCGCACGGGCTGCAGCCGGATTTCGCCCTACCTGGCCTGGGGCAACCTCAGCGTGCGGACGGCGTACGGCGCGGCGCGCCAGGCGGCGGCGGCCCCCGGCGCCCCGCGCCGGGCCCTGGCCGCCTTCACGGAACGGCTCCGCTGGCGCGACCACTTCATCCAAAAGTTCGAATCGGAGTGCCGCATGGAAACCGAGGATGTGAACCGCGCAATCGGCGAGTTCGAAGCCCCGCGGGTGCTCGTGCCGGAGCGCGTCCGGGCCTGGGAGGAGGGGAGGACGGGGGTGCCGCTGGTGGATGCGTGCATGCGGTGTTTGGCCGCGACTGGCTACCTGAACTTCCGGATGCGTGCGATGCTGGTGAGCTACTTGACTCACCACCTGTGGCAACCGTGGCAGGCGGGGGCGGACCATTTGGCCCGCATCATGCTGGATTTCGAGCCGGGCATTCATTATCCCCAAATGCAGATGCAGGCGGGCTGCACCGGGGTCACCACCGTGCGCATCTACAACCCGGTCAAGCAAGCGCAGGACCACGATGCGGACGGCGCGTTCATCCGCCGGTGGGTGCCCGAGCTCGCCGAAGTACCGGTGCCCGCCCTGTTCGCCCCGTGGGAGATGCCGCCGCTGGAGGCGGCCTTCTTCGGACCCACGGGGTATCCGGCGCCGCTGGTCGAGCTCGAGGCGGCGGCGCGGGCGGCGCGGGAACGGCTTTGGGGCGCGCGCAAGAAGCCAGCCGTGCGCGCAGAAGGTGCACGCATCGTAGCGCGCCACGTGTTGCCGCGAAAAAAGCGAACCGGGAAGAAATGAACGAACTTCGCGGCACGATGGAAACGCCCCGGGAACTGCTCCACCACGAGGTCGTCGCGGAACGGCCGGATGCTCCGTGGCTGGTGTTCATCCACGGGGCGGGCGGAAGCATCCGCACGTGGAAGTTCCAAATCGACGCCTTCGCCCCCCACTACCGCCTGCTGCTCATCGACTTGCGCGACCACGGCTACTCGAAGGACGTGCTGCCCGAGTACCCGGCCTACGACTTCGACATCCTCGTCGAGGACATCCTGCGCGTGGTCGACCACCAGGGCATCGCGAAGGCGCACTTCATCAGCCTGTCCATCGGCAGCGTGATCCTCCAAAAGCTCGACATGGAGCGCCCGGAACTCATCGACCGCATGGTCATGGCCGGCGCGATCTTCGACGGGAGCAAGGCGATGCACCTGTTCGTGCACAGCGCGAAATTCCTGAACATCTTCTTGCCGTACCGGGCGATGTATTGGCTGTTCAGTTTCATTGTGTTGCCGCGGCGAAACCACCGCCTGAGCCGCCACATTTTCCGCCGCCAAAGCCGCCGACTCACGCAGCGCGAATACCTCAAGTGGGTCGAGCTGTACAAGCCGTTCTTCCGGCTCGTCCGCGATTACGTGCACCGGCCAGTCGAGAAAAAGGGCCTGGTGGTCATGGGCGATCAGGACCACATTTTCTTCCGGGCGGCAGCGCGCTTTGCCCAAATCCAGAAAAACATGCGGCTCGCCGTCATCGAGAACTGCGGCCACGTGTGCAGCATCGAGGCCCCCGAGGTGTTCAACGATCTCGTGCTGAAGTTCCTGCGCGACGAGGAGGTGCCGGACACGGTCACGTCGCACCCGGTGCCCACGTCGTGGGCGGAGCTGCGCGCCCTGCGCGGCTGAACGAGCGCGCCTGCGTCGCGCCGGCGGCGCCGCGCGCCCGGAAACATCCGCCCCCACCGGCAGGTTATCCTGCTGTGGTAAAGAAACAGGACCTCCCGACGAAGGTGTGTGCGGTGTGCGCTCGGCCGTTTGCGTGGCGCCGCAAATGGGCGGCCTGCTGGGACGAGGTGCGCTACTGCAGCGACCGCTGCCGGGGCATGCGCAGCAAAGCCCTCCAGCCATGAGCAGCGCCCGGGAGGTCCGCCTGATCCTCGGCGACCAACTCCACATCGGCCACAGCTGGTTCGCCGCCCCGCCGGACGACGGGGTCGTGTACCTGCTTGCGGAAGTCCGCTCTGAGACGGACTACGCCCTGCACCATGTGCGCAAGGTGGTCGCATTTTTCCTGGCCATGCGCGCCTTTGCCGAGGAGCTTCGCGCCCGCGGCCACCGGGTCGAGTACATCCGGATCGGCGACCCGGAGGCGGCCGGAACCCTGCACGAACAGTGCGAGAGGACCTGCACGCGCCTCGGCGCCAGCGCGGTGCGGTACCAGCTGCCGGACGAGTGGCGGCTCGACGAGGCGATGGGCAGCTGGGCCCGGGAAGCGGCGGAGCGCGGCATCGCCGTCCATGCCGATGACACCGAGCATTTCCTCACCGACCGGGAGGCGTTCACGCGGCATTTCGCGGGCAAAAAGACCTTCATTATGGAGGGATTTTACCGCGCGTTGCGGCGGAAGTACGGCGTGTTGCTTGACGCGGCCGGGGCGCCTGAGGGTGGCGAGTGGAATTTCGATGCCGAGAACCGCAAGCCGCTGCCGAAGGGCCACGTCCCGCCGGAGCCGCGTGCATTTCCGCGCGATGTGCAGGGCGTGGTGGACGAGCTTGCGACGGCGGGCGTACGGATGTGCGGGAGGTGCGGCACGTTTGATGTGCCGGTGACCCGCGCGGAGGGTTTGGCGCTGTTAGCGGACTTTATCGAGCGGGCGCTGCCGCGGTTCGGGCCGTTCCAGGATGCGCTGTCGGAGGGAGGTGTCATGCTGTACCACAGTGGTTTGAGCTTCGTGATGAATGCCAAACTGCTCACGCCCCTCGAGGTCATCTCCGCCGTGGAAGCCGCCTGGCGCGCCGACCCCGACCGCATCCCGCTCTCCTCGGCCGAGGGCTTTATCCGCCAAATCCTCGGCTGGCGGGAGTACGTGCGCGGCCACTACTGGGCCCACATGCCGGGCTATGCCGAGCTGAATTACTTCGGCCACGAACGGGCGCTTCCGGAGTGGTTTTGGACCGGGCGCACCCGCATGGCGTGCGTCCGGCAGGCCCTCGACAGCACCCTGAACAATGCGTATGCCCATCATATTCAGCGGCTTATGGTGACCGGGAACTTCATGCTCCTGGCCGGAATCCACCCTGATGCGGTCGATGCCTGGTACCTCGGGGTGTACATCGACGCGGTGGAATGGGTCGAAATGCCGAACGCCCGCGGGATGTCGCAGTTTGCGGACGGCGGCCTGGTCGGCACGAAACCGTACGTGTCGGGCGCAAACTACTTGCGGAAGATGGGAGCGCCGTGCGGCGCCTGTGCGTACCGGGCGGACGAGCGGACGGGGCCGGCGGCGTGTCCGTTTACGGCGCTGTACTGGCATTTTCATGTGCGGAACCGGGCGCTGCTCGAGCGCAATCCGCGCATCGGGATGGTGTACCGGACGTGGGACAAGATGGCGGCCGCAGACCGGCAAGCCCTGTGGGAGACGGCGGAAGCGAACCTGCAACGCATCGACGCGCTATGAGCCGGGCGCTGGTGTGGTTCCGGAACGACCTGAGGGTGGATGACCACCCCGCGCTGGCGGCCGCGGCGGCGGCGTGTGAGGAGGTGGTGGCGGTGTACGTTTGGGAGGAGCGGTGTGAGGCGGCCGGCGCGGGCGGCGTGCCCCGCATGGGGCCGCGCCGGCAGCGCTTCCTGGTGGAGGCGGTGGGGGAGCTGCGGGAAGCGCTGGCGGCCCGGGGCGGGGTGCTGCTCGAGGGGACGGGGAGGGCCGAGGAGGTGGTGCCGGGTGTGGCGGCGGCCTGCGGGTGCGATGCGGTCTATGCCCACCGCGAGCATACCTGGGAAGAGGCCGAGGTGGAGCGCGCGGTGGAGGCCGCGGTGCCGTGCCGGTGGTTCGAGGGCAGGACGCTCGTGCATCCGGACGATTTGCCGTTTGCTATCGAGCACCTGCCGGCCGTGTTTACCACGTTCCGAAAGCGGGTCGAGGCCGGAGTGGCGTTTCGGAGCGGTGTGTGGCCCCGCCGGATGCCGCCGAGCGGGCTGCAGCGTGGACCCATGCGCCGCGCCGCAGCCCGGAGGTGGAGGACGATCCGCGCGGCGTGCTGGCCTTCCGCGGCGGATGGGAGGCGGGAGAGGAGCGCCTGGAACACTACACGCACGGCAGCCGGGCGCTGGCACACTACAAGCAAACCCGCAACGGGTTGCTGGGGCCGGACTTCAGCAGCAAGCTCTCGCCGTGGCTGGCCACGGGTGCCCTGGGACCGCGCCGGGTGCTCGCGGAGGTCCGGCGATTCGAGGCCGCGCACGGGGCGACGGAAGACACGTACTGGCTGGTGTTTGAGCTCCTTTGGCGGGACTTTTTCCGCTTCGTGGCGATGCAGCACGGGCGCAAGCTCTTCGCGGCCGGTGGCCTCGGTCGGTCGGCGGGGGACGTGTCCCGCGGAGGCCGGGATGGTCGAGCGCAGCGGGCCTTTGCGGCCTGGTGCGAAGGGCGGACCGGCGAGGCCTGCGGCGATGCGAACATGCGCGAACTCTCCGCCACCGGCTACATGTCGAACCGGGGCCGCCAAAACGTGGCCTCGTACCTCGTCCACGACCTCGGCGTGGATTGGCGCCTCGGCGCCGCCCCTTTCGAGCCCCACCTCCTG
>JBMTYE010000071.1:0-7590 GCA_049454255.1 Flavobacteriales bacterium | reverse complement strand
GTCGCGGTAGCGGTTGTAGTCCGGCGGACCGAAGGGCAGGCCCGTGCCGAAGTAGAGGCTGACGAGGACCTTGTAGGCCGGGTTGCCCGGCATTTCGTCTTGGAACAGGAGGCTCGCGTTGAAGCGTTGGTCGGTGGGGCGGGGGATGAGGCCGGGTTCGACCCGGACGCTGTCCACCACCGCGGTGTTCAGGGTGAAGCCCTCGATGATGACTTGGCCGTCGCTGTTCAGGTAGTTCCAGTGGCCGTCGTTCGCGAGGTCTTCGGCCGTCGAAAGGACGGAGAGCCGGAGCCAACTCTGGATGCCGGGGATGAACTCGCCGTTCAGGAGGAAGTCCGCGCCCGCGGCGTACCCGCGGGCCAAATTCTCCGCATAGTACCGCTGCCGCACGTTCTCGAGCTCGTACGGCACGAGATCCCGCAACGCCTTGTAGTACACCTCGGTGACGAGCTTGAACGGCCGGTCGTACCACGTCACGACGCGGTCCGAGGTCAGCACGGCATGCAGGGAAAGCTGGGCCTTCAGGTCCGTGTTGAGGCTTCCGTCGAACCTCCGCAGCTCGCGGTAGAACGGCGGCTGGTAGTACATCCCGCCGGCCAGCTTCCACACATCGCCGGTCGGGGTCGTCCAGCTGACGTGGCCGCGCGGCCCGCCCACGAGGTCGCCGTTCAGCGACCACTGGTGCGCCCGCATCCCCACCGTCGCATCCCACCGACTGCCGTCCTCCCGCGGCCAGGCCCGCGAGTGCTGGACGAAGGCCGTGGTCCGCAACGCCGTGAAGTCGTTCTGCGCCCGCACGATGTCGTCGAGGAAAATTCCCGGGTCCGGCTGGTCGTTCGGGGGACGCGGCGCGATGTAGCCCGCGGAGTCGACGAGCGACCATTCGCTGAGCCGGTCCTGCAGCGCCTCGCGCGCCACCGTGAGGCCCCATTCCGTCGCGTGTCGGGTGCCGGAAGGCCGGTGCGTGCCGCGCACGGAGCCGGTGACCACTTGGGCCGAGAGCCGGTTGCGGGCGTGGTCGAGGTAGGCCCCGACCCCGCGGTTCACCACCACCTCGCCCAGGGCGTCCGAGCCGAGGTCGCGGTCGAGCTCGTCGAGGAAGTAGGCGCCGAGGATGTCGAATTCCTCCTGTTCCGTCGTGGTGAAGGCAGAGGCCGTGAAGCGCAGCACCGAGGATTCCGTCACGCGGACCCCGCTGAGCGCGCCGAACCCCGTTTCGTACCACGTGTGCTCGCGGCCATCGAAGTAGATCGTCAGGCGCAGGGCTTCGTTGATGTTGCCGACATCGGTGGTGCGCGTTTGGGGAACGAAGCGGAAGTCGTTCCGCCCGAACACTCCGAGCGCCTCCACCTGCCACGGCCCGTAGCCGTCCACGTCCCACGTGAAGAGCGCCTGGGCGTCGACGTAGCGGGGGTTGTATTCGCCGGTTTCGTCGAGGCTGCCGAGCAGGTAGGCGTTGTCGCGGTAGCGGACACCGGCGTTGAGCGACCAGCGCTGCGGCCCGTCTGTCCGCGGGTCCACCGCGTCGAATTGCACCTGACCGCCCATCAGGCTGGCCGTCGTCCGGATGGCCCGCTCGGTGGGACGGCGGTAGGTGATGTCGAGGACGGAGCTGAGCTTGTCGCCGTATTTCGCCTCGAACCCCCCGGCGGAGAAGGCGATGCGGTCGACCATGTCCGGGTTCGGGAACGAGAGGCCTTCCTGCTGGCCGCTGCGCACGAGAAACGGCCGGTACACCTCGATACCGTTCACGTACACGAGGTTCTCGTCGAAGCTGCCGCCGCGCACGTTGTAGCCGCTGGACAGCTCGCTGGTGAAGTTGACCGGCGCCTGCAGCAGGAGGTCCTCGATGGAGCCGCGCGGCGAGGGGATGCGGCTGGCGACGCGCGGATCGATGCGTTGGACGGGCTGGGTGCGCGTGCCGTCGGCGATGACTTCAGAGGTTCCGAGGGCCACGCCCTCGGCTAACCGGAAGTCGCACCGTCCCCCGTCCCCGTCGACCGCTACCGATCGGCGGCCCGGCTCGTACCCGACGAAGGTGGCCACCAGGGTCCACGTCCCGGGGCTGGGCAGGTCGAGGCGGTACGTCCCGTCCGGTCCGGTCGCCGTGCTGCGGTCCGCGGCCCCGACGACCGCGACGGTGGCGCCGGGGAGCGCCAGTCCGGTCCGGTCGGTGACCCGCCCGGTGACCGTTTGGCCCGCCGCGCGGGCAGAAAAAACCAGCACGATCGCCACCACCCACCAGCGCAGCCCTGCCCTCATTGCCGCAATTCTCCGTTGCGCAAGGCACGGATAAACGCGGCCCACGCGGCGGGGTTCAACACGCTGACGGTCGGGATCATGCCCTGGGTGCTCGCGGCGGTCGCTTGCGCGGACGACCACGTCCGGCCCACCTCTATAGCGTCGGGTTCGATGTAGCTCAGCCGGTCGAACAGCGCCACCGGGTCGAGCCGTTCGTTCGCGATGCTGTAGGCGTCCGGTGCCATCGTAAGCGCCATGAATTCCTGGCGGAACCGCTCCTGCGACGGCCACGGGTTGATGACGGCGGTGCCCAGCACGACCGTGTCCCGCACGAGCGGCAGCACGGCGTTAAACCGGTCGCTCACATCTGGGACGACCACGGCACGGCTCACGAAGCCCACCGTGCTGATGGTCAGCGTATCCCCGGCGAGGGCGGGCAGACTGAAGAAACCGTTGAAGTCCGTCGTGGTGCCGCGCTGGTCGCGCGTCCGGTACACCGTGGCGTAGGGGAGGGGCGAGAGCGAGTCGCCGGTGACCACCATGCCGGAGACTTGGACCACGGCGGGCTGGGCGAAGGCGGATGCGGCGGCGGCGAGGCACCCCACGCACACGAGGACGAAGCTGCGGAAGTTCCCCATGCGCCGAAGGTACGCAGGCCTCACGCGACGGCGGTCTTGAACTCCGACGTGAAATGGAAGGTCAGCTCGGGGTAGTTCCGGATTTCCATGTCGAGCAGGAACTTCGAGGGCGCGAGGAAGACGTCGTTGCCGTCTTTATCGCGGACCATGTCCTGGCCTTTGATGCGTTTGAATTCCGTGAGCTTCGTGGCGTCGTCCGACACGATCCAGCAGGCCTTGTAGTAGTTCTTCGCTTGGAATTCGCACTTCGCCCCGTACTCGTGTTCGAGCCGGTACTGGATCACTTCGAACTGCAGTTCACCGACGGTGCCCACGATTTTGCGGTTGCCCACTTCGCGGACAAACAGCTGCGCCACACCCTCGTCCGTGAGCTGCTGTATGCCCTTTTCGAGCTGCTTGCTCTTCATGGGATCCTTGTTCACAAGTTCCTTGAAGATTTCAGGGCTAAAACTCGGTATACCACGGAATTGAAGTGATTCACCTTCAGTAAGGGTATCACCGATTTTGAAGCTTCCCGTATCGTACAGGCCCACCACGTCGCCGGGGAAGGCCTCGTCGATGACGCTCTTGTCCTGGGCGAGGAAGGTCGCCGGATTCGCGAACTTGAGGTCCTTCGCCAGCCGGACGTGGCGGTAGAACGTGTTGCGGCGGAAGGTGCCGCTGCACACGCGCAAGAAGGCGATGCGGTCGCGGTGGCGCGGATCGATGTTCGCGTGAATCTTGAAGATAAACCCCGTAAAGTTCTGTTCTTCAGGGTCTACCTCGCGTTTGTCCGTGGGCCGCGGGCGCGGGAGCGGGGCGATGTCGATGAAGGTGTCGAGGAGCTCTTGGATGCCGAAGTTGTTCACTGCGCTGCCGAAGAAAACCGGCGCCACGTCCCCTTCGAGGTAAGGAGCGGCATCCCAAACGGGGTACACGCCGTCGATCAGGGTCACGTCCTCCCGCAGCTGCGCGGCGTGCTGC
This sequence comes from Flavobacteriales bacterium, assembly GCA_049454255.1. GTDB lineage: Bacteria > Bacteroidota > Bacteroidia > Flavobacteriales_D > Sanyastnellaceae > CAMCYM01. The sequence continues at coordinate 3,748 of JBMTYE010000071.1, read as the reverse complement.
GCGCCCACCAACGCGTCGAGCTGCGGGTCGTCGATCGCGTCGATGGCGACGACGTCTTTTGCGATGCGCGTCTTGTCCGGGTTGAACAGCCGGACGTTGTGGTCGTAGAGGTTGTAGACTCCGCGGAAGGTATGGCCGCCGCTGATGGGCCAACTCAGCGGCCGGACCCGAATCGAGAGGCGGGCTTCAAGCTCGTCCAGCAGGTCGAACGGATCGCGGCCTTCGAGGTCGAGCTTGTTGATGAAGATGATGACCGGCGTTTTGCGCATCCGGCAGACTTCCATGAGGCGCTCGGTTTGGGGCTCGACGCCTTTCACGCAGTCGATGACGAGGATGACGCTGTCGACGGCGGTGAGCGTGCGGTAGGTGTCTTCCGCGAAGTCTTTGTGGCCCGGGGTGTCGAGCAAATTCACCAGCGTGTTGCGGTAGTGGAAGGCCATCACGGAGGTCGCGACGGAGATGCCGCGCTGCCGCTCGATTTCCATGAAGTCGGACGCCGCCGTTTTCGTGATTTTGTTGCTTTTCACGGCGCCGGCGGTTTGGATGGCGCCGCCGAAGAGCAGGAACTTCTCGGTCAGGGTCGTCTTTCCGGCGTCCGGGTGGCTGATGATGGCGAAGGTGCGGCGCCGGGCGATTTCGTCGTGGAGGGTGGCCATGGGGCCTGCAAGGTACGTCAGGCGCGCGGGGCGATTTCGCGGCACAGCCGTTCCCACGCGTCGACCACGGCGGCGCGGCGGTTGCGGGCGACGGCCTCGCCGCGTGTGCCCACGGGGCGCGCCAGCGGCAGCGCCCGCGCGAGCGCCACGGGGTCGTCCGGGGGCACCAGGGTTCCCCAGGCGCCGAGCACCTCGGGGGTCCCGCCGGCGTCCGTGCCTACAACCGCACAGCCACAGGCCAGGGCTTCGAGGGTCACCATGCCGATGCTCTCCGAGCGGCTGCAGAGGGCGAAGACGTCGAGGGCGGCGTAGGCGGGGCGCAGGTCGGCGGCGGCGGGCCGGAAGTGGACCCGGTGGGCGACGCCGAGCCGGTGGGCGAGGTCCGGAAGCGAGGCGGCGTAGGCGTCCGGCGCGTTCGGGGTGGCGTCGCCCACGATGAGGGCATGCCACGTGTCGGGCAGGTGGACGAGGGCCGCGATGAGGACGTGGTGGCCTTTCAGCGGGTCGAGCCGTCCGAAGCAGCCGACGAGCTGGACGTGGGCGGGGAGGTCCAGGGCCTTGCGGGCCGCAGGGCGGTCGGGCAGCGGACCGAACCAGTGGTCCTCGAGTCCCAGGGGGATGACGCGGACGGCCGAGGGGCGCAGCGGCGTGTGGCGCAGCGCCTCGTCGCGCAGGTGTTCGAGCGGCGCGACCCAGCGGGCGATGCGGCGGAAGCGGATGTGGTGCCACGGCATGCGTTTGGGCCGCGGGATTTGCATGCCTTGCTGGAAGATGCTGGCGATGCCTGCAGCCCTGGCGGCCCTGCCGGCCAGGGCCAAATCCCGCGGATCCCGCACCCACAACACCTCCGCCCCCGCAAGCTCAGCCGCCACCTCGCGCACGACGGGACCCGGGAAATACCGGTGCTGCCGCCGCATCGCCCGCACCGCCCCGTCACCGAAGTCCGCCCGCGCGGCCCGGTCCGTGGGCGTCTCCGGCACGCAGACGATGCGCACGGTGTGGCCGCGCTCCTGCATCCACCGCGCGTGGCGCAGCAGGTTCTGCTCCAGGCCGCCCCAACCGCTGGAGCTGGTCAGGAAGGCCAGCGTCATCCCCGGCGGTCGGGTCGGACGGTGATCTCGCTGTAGACGGCTTTGCCCTTCGATTCGAGGGCGAGCGCGATGGCTTCCGCGATGGTGCGGGGGGCGAGGGCTCCGGCGAATTGGGGCCGGTAGCTTTCGCGCAGCGCTTCGTTTGCGGTGGTTTCGATGAAGGGGGTGTCTACGGCGCCCGGGTTGACCGTCGTGACGGCGATGCGGCCGCTGAACTCGATGCGGAGCGCCTCGGAGAGGGCCAGCACGGCGTGTTTGGTCGCACAGTAAACGCCGCTGTTTGCGAAGACGTTGCGGGCGGCGACGGAGCCGATGTTCACCACCGTGCCCTGGCTCGCCAGCAGGTGCGGCACCACCGCATGCAGCACGTTCAGCACGCCCGTGATGTTCACCTCCACCATGCGCGTCCACTCCTCGAGCGGCGCGGATTCCAGCGGGTTGAACATGCCGAGTCCGGCGTTCGGCACCACGCCGTCGAGGCCGCCCCACCGGTCCACCGCCGCCTGCACGGCCGCCGCCACCGCCGCCGCGTCCCGCACGTCCCCGCGCGACACCACGACCTGGTCCGGAAACCGCTCCGCCAGGCCCTCGAGCTCCCCGGCAGACCGCGCAAATCCCCACACCCGATGCCCGCGCTCCACCAGCAGTTCGGCCGTCGCAGCCCCGATTCCCGACGAGGCGCCGGTGATAAATACCCGCAATGCTTCCATGGCCCGAAGGTACTCCGCGGCCCCTCAGTCGCGCAGCACGACGAGCTTCATCCGGTCCGTTTTTCCCGGCCAGTGCACGAAGTAGATTCCGGTGGCCAGCTCCGGCACGGTGCCATCGCTCGAGCTCCCGGCCCAGGCGCCGTCGAAGCGGGTGAAGGTGCACGGCCCGGCCGGCAGAGGCGTCCCGTCCGACAACCGGAGCGGGGTGTCGGGCCGCGCGGGGTTCGGAACCAGGGCGACTCGCGACGCCGCGCGGACTTCGGGCACCCGGGAAGCGGCGCATGCGGCGTAGTCCGCTGCGATCGCGGCGAACACCTGCTCCTCGAGTGCATACCACGCCGACGTCCCGAGCGGGTAGCCGTCCCACGCGCCGTTCGTCAGGAACGCAAACCGCCACCCGGTTTCCGGCTCGAGGTAGGCGTCGCTGATGAGCCCGTACGCTTCGCCGGGATGGCCGATGAGCGGCCCAGCTCCGGGCAGGATGGCGTCCGTAGCCCCCGTGTTCGCGCGGTGCACGCCGCTTCCCCAGCTCCGAAACAGGCCGTAGTAGTCGTTGCCGTTCGCCCCTGTAAACGCCCAAACTTCCTGCGCAATCCCCGCCGCGGCCGCCGCCGAAAGCAATCCCCCGCCGCCGTCGAGCACGGCCAGCAGCCGCACGAGGTCGTGCGCCGAGGCGCGCAGACCCCCTTGCGGCGCGAAGAACAGGCCATTCGTCCCGGGCACATAGCCGCTCAGGTCCGGCGCCGGCGGCGGCACGCCGAGGTAGTGGTCCGCCATCGGGGTCCAGCCGCCTTGGTTGCGGTACAGCACGGCGACCTCGTCGATGTCCGGCAGGTCGAGCACGTTGAAGCTGCACAGCAGGCCGAGGGGCGCGAAAACCCGCGTGCGCATCAGGACGTCAAACCGCTCATTTGCAGCGGCTTCCATCGCGCTGGCGAGCACGCCGTAGTTCACATTCGCGTACGAGAAGTAGGCGCCCGGAGCGGCGCTGCCCCACATGTTGGGGGTAAAATTTGCACCCGTCGGGTGCACCAAATCCACAATCCCCGGCACCTCCGGCGCCCCCGTGTACGTCGCCGTCAAAAACGGTCCATAGCCCGTCCCGTCGCGCAGTCCCGCCCGGTGGCTCAGCAGCATCCGCGCCGTGATCACCGCCTCCGGATGCGCCGGATTCCGCAGCTCAAACCCCAAATACTGCGACACATCCGCATCGAGGTCCATCAACCCCTCCTCCGCCAGCACCGCGCATCCGATGGCGGTGGCCGCCTTGCTCACCGAGGCCACCCGGTAC
>JBMTYE010000070.1:0-7643 GCA_049454255.1 Flavobacteriales bacterium | reverse complement strand
GTGGGATGCGGGTCCGGGGAAGCGGGCAAGGAGGATTTGGCCTGCACGGAGCGGGCCGCGGCGATTCGACGTTCTGAGCAGGCCCTCGTGGCCGGCGGACCGGAGCCCGATGCAGAAGCCCGGCAGGCCCTCATCCGCGACTACGCAGCTTTCGCAAATGCCTGCCACAGCGACACCTTGACGCCCGAATTCCTGTTCCGGCGGGCGGATCTGCTGCGCTCAGCGGGCAAATTCGCGGAGGCGGTTGCCCAACTGCGCGACGTGCACGACCACTTTCCTGAGTATCCGCACCGCGCGCGCTGCGCCTTTCTCGTGGCGTTCATCAACGAGGTCGAACTGATGGACCGGGAACTGGCCCGGGCGGGCTACGAGCAGGTGCTCCTGCTGTACCCCGGAACGGAGGAAGCGGCTATGGCTGAGCAAATTCTGAGCGCTTGGGGCCTTTCGGACGAGGAACTCGTTCGTACCTTCAGGGGCGATGGACAACCTTCGTGAGGGTGTGATGCTGCGGGCGCACGCGTTGCGTCGCGCCAAATACCTGCTCGCGTTCACCATTCCGCTGGCGGGTTGGCTGTCGTTGCTGGCGGAGGGGGCTTGGACGTTCGGAGCACTGGTCTATGCCTTCGGGCTGCTTCCACTGCTTGAACTCGTACTTCCGCCTGCGCGGGCGAACCTCTCGGATGTGGAGCGGTCCTATGTCGCTCGGGATCCCTGGTTCGATCGGCTGCTTGTGCTCATGGTGCCCATCCAAGTCGGACTGCTCGCGTACTTCGTGACCCACCCCGGCGAGGACAGTGTGACCTTCACGGGGCGGGTGTTCGCGATGGGGCTGCTGTGTGGGGTGCTGGGGATCAATGTGGCCCACGAACTCGGACACCGACCGGACCGGTTCTCCCAGCGCTGTGCTCACGTGCTGCTTGCGACCTCGCTGTACACGCATTTCTTCATCGAGCACAACCGCGGCCACCACCGCAACGTGGCGACTCCGGACGACCCGGCGACGGCCCGGCGGGGCGAGTGGGTGCAGGTGTTTTGGTTCCGGGCGGTGTTCGGGGGGGTCGCCGGTGCGTGGCGGCTGGAGGCGGACAGGTTGCGCCGTCAGGGCAAATCGCCGTGGCACCTCGACAACCAATTCCTCCGCCTGCAGGCCCTGCAGTGGGCGGCGTTCGGGGCGGTGGCGTGGGGACTGGGAAGCACGGCGGCACTGGGTTGGCTCGCCGCGGCAGCGTTTGGCGGTTGTCTGCTGGAAACGGTGAACTACATCGAGCACTACGGCCTGCAGCGACCGCGCATGAATGCCCACCGCTATGTCCCTGTGGAGCCGGAGCACAGCTGGAACTCTGACCACGTTCTCGGCCGTATGATCCTGTTCGAGCTCAGCCGGCACTCGGACCACCACCACCGGCCGGCCCAGCCATATGCCCAGCTGGACCACATCGACCACGCACCGCAACTGCCCACGGGCTACCCCGGCATGATGCTGCTCAGTCTCGTTCCGCCACTCTTTTTCTGGGTCATGCGCCCTCGACTTGCCGCCGTACCTTCGGGGCGATGAGCAACCGGTTTCCCTCCGGAGTCCTGTGGGGCTCCACTGTGCGCGACGTGTTTCGCGATGCGCACGCTCGCGGCTACGCGCTGCCTGCAGTCAATGTTATCGGGTCGAATTCCATCAATGCGGTGCTCGAAACCGCGCGGAAGGTGAATTCCCCGGTCATCATCCAGTTTTCGAACGGGGGCGCGGCCTTCCAGGCAGGAAAGGGGTTGAAGCTTGCGGACCAAAGGAACACCGTCCTCGGCAGCATCGCTGGCGCCCTCCACGTGCACACCCTCGCCGAGGCGTACGGCGTTCCGGTAATCCTCCATACGGACCACTGCGCGAAGTCCCTCTTGCCCTGGATCGACGGTCTCCTGGAGGCGGGCGAGCGGCACTTCGAGCGCACCGGCGCTCCGCTGTTCAGCAGCCACATGCTCGATCTCAGCGAAGAGCCACTGGAGGAGAATTTGGCGACGTGCGCCCGCTACCTTGAGCGGATGGACCGGATGGGCATGTTCATCGAAATCGAGCTGGGCGTGACGGGAGGCGAGGAAGACGGAGTAGACAACACGGATGTGGACAGCAGCCGCTTGTACACCCAGCCCGAGGAGGTTGCCCAGGCCTTCGAGGTGCTCAAGCGCATCAGCGACAACTTTACCATTGCAGCCGCATTCGGCAACGTGCACGGGGTCTACAAGCCTGGAAACGTGTCGCTCCAACCGAAAATCCTGCAGCGCAGCCAGGAGCACATTGCGAGCCGGTACGCAACGGGACCGAATCCGGTCGATTTCGTGTTCCACGGTGGCAGCGGTTCGAGCCTTGAGGAGATCCGGGAGGCCATCGGCTACGGGGTGGTGAAGATGAACATCGACACCGACATGCAGTGGGCGTTCCTGAGCGGCGTGCGCGATTATGTCCTCGGAAAGCAGGCGTATTTGATGTCCCAAATCGGCAACCCCGACGGTCCCGATTCCCCGAATAAGAAGCACTACGACCCCCGGGTTTGGCTGCGCAGCGGGGAGGAAACCTTCGTCGAACGGCTCGCCCAGGCCTTCGAGGACCTGAACTGCATCGGGCGCAACGCATTGTAAGGCAGTGTTGAAGGCGTTTGATCCGCGGCGTTCGGCGGCCGGTGAGCGGCTGCACGCCTATGTGTCGTCCGGTTCGTTGCCGGAGTTGAAGGAGCTGTTTCAGGCAGATGGCCGACGCTTCGATGCCTTCCACCTGCGGCTGCCTGGCCTGCTGTACGATTTTTCCAAACAGCGCATCGACCGAGACGTCCTGGACTTGCTCCACGCGCTCGGTCAGGAGGCAGACCTCGAGGGGGCGCGGCGTGCGCTCTTTTCCGGCGAGCGCATCAACGCCACGGAGGACCGAGCAGTCATGCACATGGCGCTGCGTGCCGACCGGGGCGATGGCTATGCCGTCGATGGTGAAGACGTGGTGGAGGAGGTGCTGGCGGTGCGGGAGCGGATGCTTGACTTCGTCGAAGCGTTGCGCGCGGATCCGACGGTTCGCGATGTCGTGAACATCGGCATCGGCGGATCGGATTTGGGCCCGGCCATGGCCGTTCGTGCGCTCAGACGCTGCGCCTCGGGACCCCGGGTGCATTTCGTGAGCAACGTCGACCGCGCCCACCTCGATGCTGTGCTCGCGGGCTGCGACCCGGCAACGACGCGGTTCATCATTGCGAGCAAGACGTTCACCACGGCGGAAACCATGCGCAATGCGGAAGCCGCAAAAGACTGGGTTCTATCGTCCGCCGCGGGTGATGTTGCGGCTGTAGCCCGTCAGTTTGCAGCCGTTTCTTCCGCAGTGGATCGTGCGGTGGCCTTCGGGGTGCGGGAGGATCGGGTGTTCGGGTTTGAAGACTGGGTCGGAGGGAGGTTCTCCATGTGGGGACCCGTCGGGTGCGCCGTGGCGGTGGCCATCGGAGCGGATCACTTTCGAGCGATGCTTGCCGGAGCCCGGGCAGCGGATGTGCATGTTCGTACGGCTCCGCTGGAACACAATGTGGCCGCGGTAAGTGCGCTGATCGGGACCTACAATGCGGTTTTCCTCGGACACCGTTCGTGGGCGGTACTGCCGTATGCCCAGGATTTGGAGCGGCTGCCCGCGTTTTTGCAGCAGGCGGACATGGAGTCGAACGGCAAAGGAGTGGGCCGCGATGGCGTGCCGGTCGAGGTCCCGACTTCCACCGTGGTGTGGGGCGAGCCGGGCACGAACGGACAACATGCGTTCCATCAGCTGCTCCACCAAGGCACGGATCGGATTCCAGTGGATTTCATTGCTTTCCGGGAACCGACGGGCTCAGATGCGGCTGCGCACCGCGTCCTGTTTGCGCATGCACTTGCGCAGGCGGAGGCCCTGCTCATCGGCCGGTCAAGTGAAGATGTTGTGAGTGAAATGCGGGCCTCTGGGTTGGGCGAGGAGCGCATTGCCCGCGTTGCACCGCACCGCACCTTCACAGGGAACCGGCCGAGTTCGTTTTGGTGCTGGGACCGGCTCGACCCGTTTTCCCTCGGGATGCTGGTGGCGCTGCAAGAACACCGCATTTTCTTCCAGGGGGTGCTGCTGGGGGTGTACAGCTTCGACCAGTGGGGGGTGGAGCTCGGAAAAGGGTTAGCAGGAAAGATCGAATCCGCACTGGAGCGTGGGGGTGCAGGGAACATCCACCACGACAGTTCGACCGCGGCGTTGATGGCTGAATTTCTGGGGAGTGTGGGGGTGAGTAGCTGAATGAAGCTATCTTGCGAGGTACTGAACCGAATCTCCTTCAGCGAATTGCCGCCATGAAATACCTTCTACTTGTTTGTTTGGCCTCGGTGCTTGCAGCGGGCACAGCCCGAGTGCATGCCCAGGCAGCAACTCTCGATGTCGACTACATCGGGGAATCCGCGAACGGTAAAACGTATCGCTTGTACGCACATCTCCCGTTTGCTACGGATGAGTTGATTTCCGTGTTCGGTTACATCAATGCGGCGACCTCGGCACCTTGGGTCATGCAGTCGACTGCTCCGTTTTACCAGGATGCCTTCGGCGGGAATTTTGCGAGTGCCGTGAATCCGTCTCTCTTTACCTTCTCCCCTAATCTTCAGTATGATAGCTGGTTGACGCTGGGTCCTGCGAGTTCAGCGGATGCGGGGACAGTGAGCAGTGTCGGGATGGACGGGTATTTGGCAAGTTTTTCCGCAGGAACGGGATTCAACATCACCACGGAACTCGGTGGTGCGCTGTATATCATTCCAGGCTCTGTGGCTTCGGCGGTCGCTGGTCCAGATAACCGAGTGCTCGTTGCCCAGCTGACCTCCACAGGGGTCATGAATGTTACCCTGAATTTCCAATGGGAGGATGCTTCCGGAGCTTCGCTCCAAACCATCGGACTCTCGGCGGTCTTCCCGACCTTGCCTTCAGGTTGCACGGATGCCACTGCGTGCAATTACGATTCAGGTGCCCAGGTCGATGATGGGTCGTGTACTTTCCCGGGCGATCCTTGTTCAGACGGCAATCCGAATACGGTCGGGGATGTGCTGTCTGCCTCCTGCACCTGCACAGGCACCCTCCAGATTCCCGGGTGCACGAACAACACAGCATGCAATTACGATGCTGCTGCAAACGTCGATAACGGCTCGTGCACCTTTGCGCAAGCGGGATACGACTGCACAGGCAACTGCCTGAGTGATGTGAATCAAAACGGGATCTGCGACCAGTTTGAAGTATTCGGGTGCACAGCGGAAATGGCAGACAACTACAATCCAGATGCCACCACGGAGAACGGGACGTGCGTTTGGGCAGATGGTCTGGTTACGGGACTCTCGTATGAGGTCGTCGCTGAGAACGGCATTCCCGGAAAAACAACGTACCGCATCTATGCCGAGGTCTCACAGCCCAGTGCAGAGGTGGTGGCCCTGTATGGCTACAACACAACGCCTTGGCTGCTCTCGTCGACCACGGGCTTCCACCAGGATGCCCTCGGCGGTCCTACTGCGGCGGCAATCAATCCGGCACTCTTCTCGTTCTTGCCTGCTCTACAGTACGATTCATGGGTAACTCTCGGGGCAGTGCCTGGAGCGACGAACTCAGCGTCCACTGTAGGTATGGACGTGTTCTTCCCAGCGTTTGAAGCGGGAGGAGCGCTGAATGTGAACACGTTCTTAGGTGGCTCTCTGTACATTTTGCCGAATACAGCGACCCAGGGTACACCGGTGGGAGGTAAGGTCCTTCTGGCCCAGGTCACCACGGACGGAACGGTGACCGCTCGCTTCAATCTTCAACTGCAAACAGCGGATGGTGTGACATGGAATGCGGATGGCGTGGAGTTGGTCTTCCCGGTAGCGGAAACCCCGACGGGGTGTACGGATTTAGGAGCAACGAACTACGACCCGGCGGCATTGCTTGACGATGGTTCTTGCACGTATCCGGCGCCGAGCTATGTGGGCCTTTCCTACGAGATGGTCTCCGAAAACCTTCCAGTGGCGGGTCAGCGCACCTTCCGGGTGTATGCAAACTTTACAAATCTGAACGACCAACTCACCGCTGTATATGCGCAGTCAGGCAATCCGCTCAGCATTTCATCTACTCAGCCCTTCTACCAGAATAGTTTCGGAGAGGCGTTTTACCACCAAATCAACCCTGCTTTCCTCACGTTGGACCCTGCACTCGCTCAGGACAGCTGGCTGACCATCGGTGGCGCCCCGTCGGTCAACACCGTGGGCACGACCGCTGCCGAAGCTGTTTTCGAAGGGGGAGGAGCATTTGCCATCAACAATGCTTTAGGTGGAAGTTGGTTCGTGCTGCCGGATCTCGAACCGCTCGCGTTCCCGGATGAGGAGGGCCGGGTGCTTTTGGCGCAGCTCACCACCACCGGTCAAGTTACCTTCCAAGTCAATCTGCAGTACCGGGCGCAAACCGGAGAGAATCCGCAGGAAGTGAATGAGGTAATTGTCTTCCCGAACCTGTTGTTCGGTTGTACCGATCCGGCCGCATGCAACTACGACTCCTTTGCACAGGCAGAGGACGGATCGTGTACGTATCCGGAGCAATTCTACACCTGTTCAGGCGAGTGCATCAACGATGCAGATGGCGACGGGGTATGCAATGAACTCGAGATTCCTGGCTGCACGGACGCATCCGCGGCAAACTACGCTCCGAATGCGACCGACAACGATGGGTCGTGTGTCTACGCGGAGACGTACTACACCTGTGCGGGCGATTGCATCAACGACACGGACGGGGACGGGGTCTGCAACGAGTTGGAGGTGCCGGGCTGCACGGACGATGCAGCCGCGAACTTCAACCCACAGGCCACGGACGACGACGGATCGTGCCAGTACCCGGGGTGCACGAACCCCGCGGCCGACAATTTCGATGCAGGTGCGAATGTCGATGACGGATCCTGCATCCTCGGCGGCTGCACGTACCTCAATGCTCAAAACTTCAATTCCGCTGCTTCCTACGATAACGGAAGCTGTGTGTTCGTGGGATGCACGAGCCCGAACGCAGCGAACTACAACCCGCTCGCTACCGTGGACAACGGAAGCTGTGTGTTCCCGGTGTTTGGCTGCACCTACCCAGATGCTCCGAACTACAACCCGAATGCAACGGTCGACAACGGTTCGTGTGAATTGTCCGCGACGAATGATTGTCCGTTCGACACCGATGGCAACGGTACGATAGGTTCGGGCGACTTGCTGAACTTCCTTGCGGCGTACGGCACTCCCTGCAACTGATTGCGCTGAATTCACTTGTGTGCGGGCCGTCCTTTAGGGGGCGGCCCGCTCGCATTTTTGTGGCTTCGTGTGAGACGTACACTTTCATGTACCTTGGTCGCACACGCGATCGACATGGAACACTCCGTACGCCCCCGGCTTTCGTTTTGGCAGATCTGGAACATGAGTTTCGGATTCCTCGGCATCCAGTTTGGCTTTGCCCTGCAAGGCGGAAACATGAGCCGCATCTTCCAAACCCTGGGCGCCGAAAAAGACGAGCTGCCGCTGCTGTGGATTGCTGCGCCGCTCACCGGCCTGCTCATTCAGCCCATCATCGGGTACATGAGCGACCGCACGTGGAGCCCGCGGTGGGGCCGGCGCCGTCCGTATTTCCTCCTCGG
>JBMTYE010000069.1:0-7722 GCA_049454255.1 Flavobacteriales bacterium | reverse complement strand
ATGAGTTCTTGAGGGCTCCTCTGGATAAGATGATTTCTTCAATCATCAGACGTTATAAATTATATAGGAAAGATATGGATTTTAGAGAAATCCATATTGATACTCATTCTTTTCTTATGACGAAGGTCGATAAATTTAAACCTTCTAAAAACAAAAAAGCATACTCTTTTTGGAGCCACATAACGATAAAATTTGACTATATCTAAAGTAAACAAAAAAACTACAAACTCAGCGTCACTGAGGCTCGTAACATCCCCGCCATTTCCCTCAACCTCGCTCTCGCCCTCGTTCTACGAGCCACCGGTTCTCGTTCTCCTCCTCAACCTCGTTCTCGCTCTCGCTCTCGTTCTCCCCCTCCCTCACACCCCCAACACCCGCTTCACCTCGTCGAGGCGATCGAGTTTCTCCCAGGGGAAGAGCTCGACGTCCACGCGGACCTCGGAGCCGTCGCCGCGGCGGAAGACCTTCGTTTTCAGCTCGGGACGGCGGCCCATGTGGCCGTAGGCGGCCGTTTCCTCGTAGATGGGCGTGCGGAGCTTGAAGGCCGTTTCGATGGCGTAGGGGCGGACGGGGAAGAGCGGGCGGATGCGTTCTGCGATTTGGCCGTCCGTGAGGTCGACGTGGGAGGTGCCGGCCGTGGACACGTAGAAGCCGACCGGGTCAGCGACGCCGATGGCGTAGGCGAGTTGGACGAGCGCCTCGTCGCACGCGCCGGAGGCGACCAAATGCTTCGCGATGTAGCGGGCCGCATAGGCCGCCGACCGGTCGACCTTCGAGGGGTCCTTGCCGCTGAACGCGCCGCCGCCGTGGGCACCGCGGCCGCCGTACGTGTCGACGATGATTTTGCGACCGGTCAGGCCCGTGTCGCCGTGGGGACCGCCGATGACGAATTTGCCGGTGGGGTTCACGTGCAGCGTGATGTCGCTGCCGAAGAGCGCTTGGACGTGGGCCGGGAGCGCCGCCTTCACGCGGGGGATGAGGATGGTTTCGACGTCGCGGCGGATGCGCGCGAGCATGGCGTCGTCCGCGTCGAAGGCGTCGTGCTGCGTGCTGAGCACGATGGTTTCGATCCGGAGGGGACGGTGGTCGTCGCTGTACTCGATGGTGACCTGCGACTTCGCGTCGGGCCGGAGGTAGGGCATGGGACTGGGGTCCTCGCGCCGGATGGCCGCCAGCTCGCGGAGGAGGCGGTGGCTCAGGTCCAGCGGCAGGGGCATGAAGTCCTCCGTCTCGCGGCAGGCGTAGCCGAACATCATGCCCTGGTCGCCCGCGCCTTGCTCCTCCAGGACGGCGCGCTCGACGCCTTGGTTGATGTCCGAGGACTGCTCGTGGATGGCGCTCAGGATGCCGCAGGATTCCGCGTCGAACATGTACTCGCTGCGCGTGTAGCCGATGCGCGCGATGACGTCGCGGGCAACCCGTTGCACGTCGAGGTAGGCAGACGTTTTGACCTCTCCCGCAAGAATCACCTGGCCGGTCGTGACGAGCGTCTCGCAGGCCACCTTGGACGTGGAATCAAGGGCTAGGAAGTGGTCGATGAGGGCGTCGCTGATTTGGTCGGCCACCTTGTCCGGATGGCCTTCGGAGACGGATTCTGACGTGAAGAAGTAGCTCATGGTGGGCTTTTTGGTGGCCAAAAATACTCCATATCTTTGCAGTGCTTATCGCGAAAGACGGAGGGATCAGGCCCTGCGAAGTCTTGGCAACCCGGGAACAGGCCGGGTGCCACATCCTACCCCGGCCCGGCCGCGGGAAAGATGAGCAAGCGGGTGCTGCATGCACGCCGTCGGACGCAAGCACCACGGCACCATGACATCCCTCCAACTCAGCCCCGAGCGGCTCGACGAAATCCCCCGGCGCACCGCCGCGCTGACCGCTGCCGCGGCAGAACGCATCCTCATCCTCGACGGCGCGATGGGCACCATGCTCCAGCGCCACCGCTTCACCGAGGAGGACTTCCGCGGCCTCGCCTTCGCGGACCATCCGAAGCCGCTGAAAGGCAACAACGACCTGCTCGTGCTCACCCAGCCGGACGCCGTGCGCGAAGTGCACGTGGCGTATTTGGCCGCAGGCGCGGACCTCATCGAGACGAACACCTTCGGCGCCACGTCCATCGCCCAGTCGGACTACGGACTCGAGGAGCACGCGTTCGACATGAACGTCGCCGCTGCGCGGCTCGCCCGCGAGGCCGTCGACGGGTGGAGCGGCGGCCTGCGCTTCGTCGCCGGTGCCGTCGGGCCCACGAACCGCACGGCTTCCCTTTCGCCGGACGTCAACCGGCCGGCCCACCGCAGCATTTCGTTCAACGGCCTGCGCGACGCCTACCGGACCCAAATCCTCGGACTCATCGCCGGCGGCTCGGACGCGATCCTCATCGAGACCGTCTTCGACACGCTGAACGCGAAGGCCGCCCTGTTCGCCGCGGAAGAGGCGTTCGATGCCTGCGGAATCCGGCTGCCGCTGCTCGTGTCGGGGACCATCACGGACGCTTCCGGCCGCACGCTGAGCGGCCAAACCGCCGAAGCCTTCCTCATCTCGATGTCGCACGCGCCGCTGTTCGCGGTGGGGTTGAATTGTGCGCTCGGCGCCGACCAACTCGCGCCCCACATCGAAGCGCTGGCGCGCCTGTCGCCCTTCCGCATCAGCGCCTACCCGAACGCCGGCCTGCCGAACGAAATGGGCGCCTACGACCAAACCCCGGACGCGATGGCCGCCGCCCTCACCCCCTACCTCGAGCGGGGTTGGCTCAACCTGCTCGGCGGCTGCTGCGGCACCACACCGGAACACATCGCGGCACTCGCACGTATCGCTGCTCGTTACCGACCCCGACCGCTCCCATGACCTCCGCCACCACCCTGCTGCTCAGCGGCCTCGAGCCGCTCCGCATCACCGCGGAGTCGAACTTCGTGAACATCGGCGAGCGCACAAACGTCACGGGCAGCCGCCAGTTCGCCCGCCTCATCCGCGAAGGCCACTACGAAGACGCCCTTGCCGTCGCCCTCGAGCAGGTGCGCGGCGGTGCCCAAATCCTCGACGTCAACATGGACGAGGGCCTCATCGACGGCGTGGCCGCCATGCGGACCTTCCTGCGGCTCATCGCGTCGGAGCCGGACATCGCGCGGATTCCGCTCATGATCGACTCGTCGGATTGGGAAATCCTCGAGGCGGGCATGCAGGAAGTCCAGGGCAAGTCCATCGTCAATTCCATCTCGTTGAAAGACGGTGAGGTGGAGTTTTTGCGCCGGGCGCGCCTCATCCGCCGCTACGGGGCGGCGACGGTCGTCATGGCGTTCGATGAGGAAGGCCAAGCGGACAGCTACGCCCGCCGGATCGCCATCTGCGAGCGCGCCTACCGCCTCCTCACCGGCATGGGCTTCCCCCCAGCCGACATCATCTTCGACCCGAACATCTTCCCGGTCGGCACCGGCATGGAGGAGCACCGCCGCAACGCCCTCGATTTCTTCGAGGCCACCCGCTGGATCCGGACGCACCTGCCCGGTGCCCACGTCAGCGGCGGCGTGTCGAACGTCAGCTTCGCGTTCCGCGGGAACGACGCGGTCCGCGAGGCGATGCACACGGCGTTTCTGTACCACGGGATACAGGCCGGCATGGATTTGGGCATCGTCAACCCCTCTTCCCTCGGGGTCTACGACGACCTCGACCCCACCTTGCGCGACCTCGTCGAGGACGTCCTGCTCGACCGGCGCGACGATGCCACCGAGCGCCTGCTCGCGTGGTCGGCTCCGGCGGAGCGCGTGACGGGGCCGCGGTCGCAGGAAGTTTGGCGCGAGGCGCCGGTGGCGGAACGCCTGGCGCACGCGCTGGTCCACGGCCTCACCGACCACATCGAAGCGGACACGGAGGAAGCCCTCGCGGAACTCGGCAGTCCGCTGGCGGTCATCGAAGGGCCGCTCATGGACGGCATGAATACGGTCGGCGATCGCTTCGGGTCGGGGCGCATGTTCCTGCCGCAAGTCGTCAAAAGCGCGCGGGTGATGAAGCGGGCCGTCGCGTGGCTCGAGCCGCACATGGCCGCCGGACGGCCGACTGGCGCAGGCACGGTGGTTCTCGCCACGGTGAAGGGCGACGTGCACGACATCGGCAAAAACATCGTGGGCGTGGTGCTGGCCTGCAACGGGTTCCGGGTCGTCGACCTCGGCGTGATGGTGCCGAAGGAACGCATCCTCGACGAGGCGGCCGCGGCCGGGGCGGACCTGATCGGGCTCAGCGGGCTCATCACGCCGTCGCTGGAGGAAATGGCCGATGTGCTGGAGGAGATGGTGCGGCGCGGGATGAGGACCCCCGTGCTGATCGGGGGAGCGACGACCTCGCGGGTGCACACGGCCGTGAAGCTCGAGGGGCGGGCTGCAGGTCCCGTCGTCCACGTGGGAGACGCGTCGCGCGCGGTCCCGGTGGCGGCGGCGCTGGTGGCGGCGGACTCGCGGGAGGCGTACGCGGCGACGGTGGCCACGGACTATGCGGAGGTGCGGAGGCTCTACGCCGCCGACCGGGCGGCGCGGACGCTGCTGCCGCTGGAGGAGGCGCGGAAGCGGGCGGCGGGCGTGGAGGTGGCCGGAGCGCCGGCGCCCGCGGTGCCGGGGGTGACCGTGCCGAAGGTCGGGCTCGCCGAGGTGGTGCCGCTGATCGATTGGACCCCGTTTTTTCAGTCGTGGGGCCTGGCGGGGAAGTTTCCGCGCATCCTCGACGACGAGGTCGTCGGAGCCGAGGCGCGCAGGTTGTACGACGAAGCCCAGGCGGTGCTCGCCGGGCCGGCATGTGCGGAGCGGTTTGAGCTCCGTGCCGTGGTGGGCCTGTTTCCCGCCGCGCGCACCGGGCCGGAGACCATCGCGGTCACGGGCAACGCGGGAGCGGCGCCCGTGCATTTTGAATTCCTGCGCCAGCAGGTGCCGCAGCATGCCGGTGTCCAACTCAGCCTGGCCGACTTCATCGCTCCGGCAAACGACCACATCGGTGCCTTCGCCGTCACCGTCCACGGCGCCGAAGCCTGGGCCGCAGAGTGTACCGAGCAAGGCGATGATTTCCAGGCGATTCTCATCAAATCCATCGCGGACCGCCTGGCGGAAGCGCTGGCGGAGTGGCTGCACGCGGAAGTCCGCCAAACGTACTGGGGCTATGCCGCCGACGAGGCGCTCAGCACCGAAGAGCTCATCGCCGAGAAGTACCGCGGAATCCGGCCTGCGCCCGGGTATCCCGCCTGTCCAGACCACGCGGACAAGCGGACCATTTGGACCCTCCTAAATGCCGAAGACGCCATCGGCGCCACCCTGACCGACACGCTCGCCATGCAGCCGGCCGCCTCCGTGAGCGGCTACTACTTCGCCCATCCCGACGCCCGGTATTTCGGGGTCGGGCTCATCGGCCCGGACGCCCTCGCGGACCTCGCGCGGAGAAGGGGGGTGACGGAGGGGGAGGCTGGCCGCGGTTTGGCCCATATCCTGCATTCTCAACCGGTAGTTCCGACCCCATGAAAGTTGCCCAACGCATCGCAGAAGCGTCCTCCACGCTGTTCAGCTTCGAGCTGCTCCCTCCGCTGAAGGGCGAGAACATCGACCACATCCACTCCACGGTCGAGGCGCTGCTGCCGTTCGAACCCGCCTTCGTCGACGTCACGTACCACCGCGAAGAATTCGTCTTCCGCGAGGTGCGCGGCGGCCTGCTCGAAAAGCGGACCGTGCGCAAACGACCGGGCACGGTCGGCATCTGCGCTGCCCTGCAGCACCGCTATCGTCTTGACACTGTTCCGCACATCATTTGCGGAGGATTCACGAAAGAAGAGACGGAGAACGCGCTGATCGACCTTGACTTCGTGGGCGTCGAAAACGTCCTGGTCCTGCGGGGCGATCCCATCCGGTCGGAAGGCCGGTTCAAGGCGGAGGCGGACGGCCACGCGTACGCGATCGACTTGCTGCAGCAGGTGGCCGCGATGAACCGGGGCGAGTACCTGGATCCCGACCTGCGCAACACGACGCGGACGAAGTTCTGCATCGGGGTGGCCGGCTACCCGGAGAAGCACTTCGAGGCGCCGAACGCGGCGAGCGACCTGCGCTGGCTGAAGCGCAAGGTGGAGGATGGGGCCGAGTACGTGGTGACCCAGATGTTCTTCGACAACCGGGCCTACTTCGATTTTGTCGCGGCGTGCCGCGCGGCGGATATCCACGTCCCTATCATTCCCGGTCTGAAGCCGCTGACCGCCCGCGGCCAAATCACGACCATCCCCCAGCACTTCCACATCAACCTCCCCGACGACCTCGTCCGGGACGTCGAATCCGCCACCTCCGACGCGGAAGTCCGCGAAATCGGCATCGCGTGGTGCATCACCCAGGCCCGCGAACTGCGCGCCGCCGGTGTTCCAGCGCTCCACTTCTACACCATGGGCCGGGCCGAACCCACCGCGACGATTGCGCGGGCGGTTTTTTAGGCGGGCCTTCACAAGGTTTGGCGAACACGGCCGGGGTGTCGTGTGTAGGTTTGTGGGATATTCGATTTTTTAAGTCTCACCCTAAACCTTTCTTTATGCCCATCAACGAAAAGTATTTGGCACTGGAAGGGGCGATCAGCAAGGAGTTTCAGCACAGTCTGACTCCTTCGGATGCGTATTACCTGCTGCAGGCCGGTCACGACCGGTTTACAAAGCACATTACGCACCGTCGTTCCCGCGGCAACCTGCTGGCAGACGCCGCAGAAGGCCAATTCCCCTACTGCGCCGTCCTCGGCTGCATCGACAGCCGCGTTCCGGTCGAGGAGGTGTTTGACGCCGCCTTCGGAGACATGTTCGTGGTCCGTCTGGCCGGCAACACCGTGAATACCGATGTGCTCGGCAGCTTAGAGTTCGCCAGCAAATACGCCGGTTCGAAGCTCATCCTCGTCCTCGGCCACACCCAATGCGGCGCCGTGCGCGGGGCCTACACCGGTCTCACCGACGGCAACATCACTGGACTGCTTGCCCACATCCAACCGGCAGTTGAAGCCATCCGCTCGGCCGAAGGTCCCGAACCCACGGACGAACATGTCGATCACTGCGTCGCCCTGAATGTCAAGCTGGTGTGCGACCGCATCCGCCGGGAAAGCGCCATCCTGCGCGACATGGAATCCCGTGGCGAACTGGCGATCGTCGGAGCCATGTACGACGTTGCCACCGGGGTTGTCGACTTCTCGGTCGTGCCGTTTACTGAAACGGAAGCTGCCTGATTCCATGTTGTTTACGCGCTACTCCGCTCTGCTCGCTTCGGCCTCCCTGTGGTGCACACAGGTGGTGCTCCTGGCCATGCTCAGCGTCTTCGTAGTGCCCACGTTGTCGTGGCTGTCTTCTGAACAGACCGCTCCGCCCGCACTCCTCGCGGAACAAGAAGGAGAATCGGTGGCTCCGGCCCCCGGTCCCTGCCCGGCCCCAGCCGAAGATGTAGAGGACGAATCCCCGGAACCCGAAGAGTCCTTGCCTTGGGACGATGGCGCACACCCGCCCCTCCCTCGCCCCCTCCGGTCTCGCCTACTGGGCTACCTGACCGATGTGGGCCCTGACGCGCCACTGTACCGAGACGCGCGCCCGCCGGAACAGAGCTGACCGCTCCGGGCGCGCTGGCGCCCACCCCACTCTTTTCGTGTTCCCCCTGCATCGGAAACCCCGATGCGCAATTTGCTGTTCATGTTCACTTCGCTTCGCCGGGATGTTCCGGCTTGACTACAACCAGAAGCTCTTCAAGC
>JBMTYE010000068.1:0-7722 GCA_049454255.1 Flavobacteriales bacterium | reverse complement strand
CGGGCGAAGAGGGCCTCGGCGTTGGCGGGGTCGAGGTTGCCGGGGGGCTCGTCGGCGAGGATGACGGCCGGGGAATTCATGAGGGCCCGGGCGGCAGCGACGCGCTGCTGTTCGCCGCCGCTGAGGGCCGCGGGCCGGTGGGTGAGGCGGTCGCCGAGGCCGAGGTCGCGCAGGAGGCGCTCGGCCCGGTCGCGGGTGGTGCGGTCGTGGCGGCCTGCTACCCACGCGGGGAGGAGCACGTTTTCAAGGGCGGAAAACTCGGCGAGGAGGCGGTGGAACTGGAAGATGAAGCCGATGTGGGCGTTGCGGAAAGCGGCGAGGTCGCGGGGGGGGAGGGCGTCGACGCGGGTGCCGTGGACCGTGAGGGTGCCGGCGTCGGGTCGGTCGAGGGTGCCGAGGAGGTGGAGGAGCGTGGTTTTTCCTGCGCCGGAGGGGCCGACGATGGCGGTGATTTGGCCCGCGGGAATGTCGAGGTCGATGCCGCGGAGGACCTCGAGGGAGCCGTAGCGGCGGACGAGCCCGCGGGCAGAGATGACCACATCTTCCATGCCCGAAAGCTACGGCGGATGCCTAACTTCGCGCCGCCATGAACATCCACGAGTACCAGGGAAAACAGATCCTGAAGTCCTTCGGAGTCGCCGTCCAGGAAGGCCGCGTGGCCGAATCGCCGGACGCCGCCCACAATGCCGCCGTTGAACTTGCCGCCGCCACGGGAACCAAGTGGTTCGTGGTCAAGGCGCAGATCCATGCGGGCGGCCGGGGGAAAGGGACCGTGACGGAAACGGGCTCGCGCGGGGTCGTGCTGGCGAAAGGACTGGACGAGGTCCGGGAGAAGGCTGCGGGGATTCTCGGCGGGCATTTGGTGACGGCCCAAACAAACGCCCAAGGCAAGCAGGTCCACAAGGTGCTCATCGCGGAAGACGTGTATGCGCCCGGCGAAAGTGAGCCGAAGGAGATTTATATGAGTGTGTTGCTCGACCGCGCGCGCGGCCGCAACGTCATCGTGTACAGCCCGCAAGGCGGCATGGACATCGAGGCCGTGGCCCACGATACGCCCGAGCTGATTTTCCGGGAGGAGGTAGATCCTGCCGTCGGCCTGCAGGCCTTCCAAACGCGCCGCATCGCCTTCAACCTGGGCCTGACCGGCAAGGCATCGCGGGAAATGGCGCGCTTCACGACGGCACTCTACTCCGCCTATGTCGGAAGCGACGCGACCATGTTCGAAATCAATCCGGTGCTGAAAACCTCGGACGACCGGGTCATCGCGGTGGACGCAAAGGTCACCCTCGACGGCAACGGCCTGTTCCGCCACCCAGACTACGCCGCGATGCGGGACACCTCGGAAGAGGATCCCATCGAGGTCGAGGCGGGGGAGGCCGGGCTGAACTACGTGAAACTCGACGGCAACGTCGGTTGCATGGTGAACGGTGCGGGACTCGCGATGGCCACCATGGACATCATCAAACTCAGCGGCGGCGAACCAGCAAACTTCCTCGACGTCGGCGGCACGGCAGACGCCGCCCGGGTCGAGAAGGCCTTTCGCATCATCTTGCGCGATCCCCGCGTGAAAGCCATCCTGGTGAACATCTTCGGCGGCATCGTTCGCTGCGATCGGGTGGCCCAGGGTGTGGTAGATGCCTACCGAAACCTCGGCGACATCGACATTCCGATCATCGTCCGGCTCCAAGGCACGAACGCCGTCGAGGCGAAGGCGCTCATCGACGCATCGGGTCTCAAGGTGCGGTCTGCGGTCCTTCTGCGTGAGGCGGCCGACGCCGTGGCCGAGGTCATCGCCTGATTACGACCGCTCCAGCAGCAGTATCCCGTCGCGCAGCGGCAGCAGTGTCGCCGTCACCCGCGGGTCGCGCGCGAGCGCTGCGTTCATGGCATGTAGTCGGCGGGCGTCCGCGTCCTGCGATCGGTCGCCTTCGAGCACCTTTCCCCACCACAGCACATTGTCCACGAGGATGAGGCCTCCGGGTCGCGTCCGGACGATGGCCGCCTCCACGTAGTCCGCCGTGTGACGTTTGTCCGCATCGATCCACACCAGGTCGTACGGTCCAGGCAAATCAGGCAGGACATCGAGCGCTTCTGCGGTGTGGCGGCGGATGCGGTCGGCGCACCCCGCCTCCCGCCAAAACCGGTCCTGGACCGCATGCCGTTCGTCGTCCGGATCCCCCGTATCCACCACCCCTCCCGGCGCCAGGCCCTCCGCTAAGCACACCGTTGCATACCCCGTAAACGTCCCCAGTTCCAGCACGGCAGCCGGTCGCTTCAACCGGCTCAGCAGCCCCAGCAACCGCCCCGTCCCCACATCGCTGAGCATGAGCGGCTGCACCGTGGTGAGCCACGTCTCCCGCCGCAGCCGGCCGAGCACGTCCGATTCAGGGGTCGAATGCGCAGCGCAGTAGTCCTCGAGGTCCGAATCGTGGATGGCCATGGCACAAAGAAAAAGGGCGTCCACCGGATTGCTCCAGTCGGACACCCCTTCACGTGATAATTGAATGGGAGATACGCTTTATAGTTCGCAGATTTCGCCGTACACACTCAAGAGGACGAGCAAGTCAGCGGAACCTAACATGGTGTCGTTGTCCAAATCGTATTGAGAGACACATTCTGCTGTAGCACAGGTGAATCCGCTCAGGAAATAGAGGACATCGTACGCACCGATGACACCGTCTGCGAAGAAGTCGGCATCGCACGTGTTGATGTCTGGAGGGAGCACTGCAACGGGAAGGCCGGTGGCGCTGGAGGCAGGACCGGGCTGCAGCGTCGCATTTGCGGGGATGGGGAGGAGCTCGGAGGTGCCCAGGTCTTGGGCACGCAGGTCCAGGGAGACGAACAGGCCGGCCGCTGCGAGCAGAAAAGCCGCGAGCCGCAGCGGTTCAAGGGGAAGTCGGAGGGTCAGCATGGGCGGGCATACGGAAGGAGGGGCGCGGGGGTTGCGCCGTACCTTGCGCCCATGGCGAAGAAGCAGGAGGATTGGCGCGACGCGTTAGGCGGGCTGGTCTACAGCAGTGGCCCCGCTGCACCACGGTTTGACGACGACGATCCTGAACCTGCCGGTCCACCGCCGTCGGCCCAAACCCTGTACGTCGCCTTCGAAAAGAAGCACCGCGCCGGCAAGCCGGTCACGCTCGTCGAGGGATTCCAAGGTTCCGACGCCGACCTCGAAGCCCTCGGCCGCGCCCTGAAACAGGCGTGCGGCGTGGGTGGAGCGGTCAAGGACGGGGTCATCCTCGTCCAGGGCGATTGCCGCAAAAAAGTTACCGAGCTCCTCCACACCCGCGGATTTCGCACAAAGCAGAAAGGAGGATGAGCGCCTACCACGCAAAAACCCTGGCCGGACTCGAGGAGCTCCTGTCCGGCGAGCTCAGCACCCTGGGCGCCACCGCAGTCGAACCGGGCCGGCGCGGAGTCGCCTTCGACGCGGACATGGAGACCCTCATTCGGATCTGCATTTGCAGCCGCTACGCCCTGACGGTGCACCGGCCGGTCCTCGCCTTCGACGCGGAGAACCCGGACGAGCTACACCGCATCGCCACCGAGTGGGACTGGGGATCGGCGCTCGCCCCCGGCCGCACCTTCGCCATCGACGTCACGGTCCATTCCCGCTTCTTCCCGCACTCCCAATTCGCGATGCTCCGCCTGAAGGACGCCATCGTCGACCACTTCACGCGGAAGGGGCTCCTCCGCCCGACCGTCGAACGCACCCGGCCGGACGTCCGCATCCACCTGCACATCGCGGAGCGCGCGGTGACCATCGCGCTGGACGCTGCCGGCGAACCGCTGTCGCGGCGCGGCTACCGGCCTCCCGCTGCTGCAGCCCCGCTGAGCGAAGTGCTCGCCGCTGGACTTCTGGGCCTTGCCGGCTGGAAACCAGGCATTCCCCTTTACGACCCCATGTGCGGTTCCGGGACGTTTACCGTCGAGGCAGCGCTCCAAGCGAGCGGTTGGCCGGTGAATTGGCACCGCCGCACGTTCGCCTTCATGCACTGGCGCGGCTACGATCCGGAGGCCTGGTGGGCCGTCCGGGATGCACTGCGCTCCGAGCGGGTCGAGATTCCGACGCCGATGTTTGCCTCCGACCGCGACATCCGTGCGGTCGTCCAAACGCGTCACGCCCTCGCCGACATGGAACTCGCCGGCGATGCCGAGGTCGGCCGATCCGACTTCTTCCGCACCCATCCGCGCACCGACACCGGCCTCATCGTTCTGAACCCGCCCTACGGCGAGCGGCTCGCGGTTTCCGACGCCGAGCGCATGTACACCGACATCGGCGACCACATCAAATTCAATTGGCCCGGCTTCACCGCCTTCGTGCTCAGCTCGGACTTCGACGGCCTCAAGCGCATCGGCATGAAGCCGTTCGCGAAGTACAAAGTCTTCAACGGTCCGCTGGAATGCCGGTGGGTGGGGTTTGAGAGCAAGGGTCAGAGGGAGGTTGAGGGGGAGGTTGAGGACGAGGTTGAGGGCGAGGTTGGGGTTGAGGGAGAGGGGAAGAGGTCGGATTCGTCGAAGGAAAGGCGGTAGCGGACGACGTCGGAGTTCAAGTCGGAAAAGCCCCGCTGGAGGCCTCGGGATGACCGGTCGGTAATGCGTGGAGCACGAACCCGCAACTCCCGCATGGTGGATTCGGTGGTCGGGTCGGTGCTGAGGTGCATGAAGGTCCAGCCGGCTGCGGTTTTTTCCTCGGTCAGGGTGCGAAGGGTGGTGAATTCGCAGCGCTGGCTGGAGTTTTCGCCGCCGTCCGTCATGGTAATGAAGAGGATGTGCTCGGGCGGGAGACCGGCTGATGAGCGGAGGTGGATGGACGACGTGGCGAACTCGATCAGCTGGAACATGGCATCGTAGAGCGGGGTGCCGCCCCGGGGAATGAAGCACTCGTGGGTCAGTGGAGGAACCTCGTGCAGGGGGATGCCGGCGTGGAGGATTTCGTGCGGGTTCCTGCAGTCGAACTGCACGAGGGTGAGCCGGGAGGGGTGGGGGAGGGCGGTTTGGCCTTGCAAAAAGGCATTAAACCCTCCGACCACATCGTCGGCAATGGACTTCATCGACCCGGAGCGGTCGAGCAAAAAGTAGATGTGGACAGTGTCCATGGGATGGGATTTAGGCGGGGGAACGGCCCCCCAAAAAGCGCGCATGCAGGCGTTTCCCGCGGGTGCATTATGCAGGGACCTGTGCGCACGTGCGCGCATCCGATGCCATCTTCGCGGTATGGAAATGCTCATTACAGGTGCCTCGTCGGGCATCGGGGCTGCGACGGCGCGCGCGGCAGGACGGTCGGGTTGGGATGTGGTGTTGACGGGGCGGCGGCGCGACCGGTTAGAGGCCGTGGCGGAGGAGGTGCGGGCGCTGGGGCGAAGGGCGGACGTGCTCGTCTTCGATGTCCGCGACCGCGAGGCCGTGCAGGAGGCGATTTCGGGGCATTACGGAGCGGCGGCGGGCCCCGATGTGCTGGTGAACAACGCGGGTCTGGCGGTGGGCCGGGAGGCCGTGGATGTGGGCGCGTTCGAGGATTGGGACCGGATGATCGATACGAATGTCCGGGGTTTGCTGCATGTGACGCGTGCGGTTGCGCCGCGCATGCGGGAGGGGGGAAGGATCGTCAATGTGGGCAGCATCGCTGGCCGCCAGGCGTACCCCGGGGGCGCCGTGTACAACGCGACCAAATTTGCCGTCGACGGCCTGACCGCTGCCCTGCGCATGGACCTCCTGCCACGCGGCATCCAGGTGCTGCAGATATTGCCGGGGGCGGCGGAGACCGAGTTCAGCGAGGTGCGCTTCAAAGGCGACCGGGATGCGGCGGCGCAGGTGTATGTGGGCTTCGAGCCCTTGCGGCCCGAGGACATCGCGGAGGCACTGCTCTTTATGGTGGAGCGCCCAGGACGGGTGTGCGTGCAAGATTTGGTCATCACCCCTTCTGCCCAAGCCACGTCCATGGTCATCCGCAAGGACCCGACCTTTGCCTCATGATACATTTATGGTCTACGTGCCTGCTGCTGCTCGTGCTGAGCGGTTGCGGGTTCCGGTCTGAAGAAGCGGACCTCGTGCTGCACAATGGTCGGGTGCTGACGCTCGACGGGGAGCTGACTGTGGCCCAAGCCGTTGCGGTCAAGGACGGGCGCGTTGTGGCGGTGGGGACGGACCAAGAGGTGAGGAGGAAGTACCGGGCGAAGCGGACGATCGACCTGAAGGGGGCGACGCTCGTGCCGGGGCTGGTCGATGCGCACGCGCATGTGGTGGGGTATGCGGACGGGCTGCTGCGCGCGGATTTGGTGGGGACGGCGTCGTGGGAGGAGGTGGTGGACCGCATGGCGGCGTTGGGCGCGGAGCAGCGGGAGGGCTGGGTGGTGGGCAGGGGGTGGGACCAAAACGATTGGGACGACACCGCGCTGCCCACCCGCGCCTTGCTCGATGCGGCCTTTCCCGACCGGCCTGCGGTGTGTGAACGCATCGACGGGCATGCGGTGGTCGCAAATGCTGCTGCCCTGGCGGCGGCGGGAATCGGGGCGGACAGCCGCTTTCCGGGGGGCGAGGTGGTGCTGGGCGCAGACGGGCAGCCCACCGGGGTGCTCATCGACGCGGCGGCCTCCGCGTTGCAAGCCGTCATTCCCCCGCTCGATTCGGAAGCCCGCGCGGCAGCGCTGCAGGAGGCCGAAGCCCGGCTGTTTGCGGCGGGACTCACGGCCGTGACCGACGCGGGCCTGAGCTGGGCGGACATCCAATTCGTCGACTCGCTGCAGCGGGCCGGTGCGTTGCGCCTCCGCATCGTGGCCATGGCGTCCGACACCGAGGAGAACCGGACGCGGTTCCTGGCCAGCGGCCCGCTGGTGACCGACCGCCTGCAGGTGCGGTGCTTCAAATTCTACATGGACGGGGCGCTGGGCTCGCGCGGCGCGGCGCTCCTCGAGCCGTACAGCGACCGGCCGGGCTGGAGCGGGCTGCTCGTCACCGATTCGGTGGCGTACGTCGAGCGGATTACAGCCCTGCACGCAGCGGGATTCCAGGTAGCGACCCACGCCATCGGGGACCGTGCGGTGCGCCTCGTGGTTGACGCCTGTGGTGCGGTCTTGCAGGGACAGAACGACGCCCGGTGGCGGATCGAGCATGCGCAGGTGGTCGCCGAGGAGGATTTGGCGCGGTTCGCGGCCTTCAGCCTGGTGCCGTCGGTCCAACCGACCCACGCGACCAGCGATGCGCCGTGGGCAGGGGTGCGGCTGGGCCGCAACCGCGTCCGACGTGCCTACGCCTACCGCGAACTCAAGGACGCGCTCGGCATGATTGCCCTCGGCACGGACTTCCCCGTGGAAGACATCGACCCGCGGAAGACGTTTCACGCGGCTGTCGCGCGGCGCTCGGCCGACGGCAAGCCGGAGGGTGGCTTCCAAACCGAAAATGCGCTCAGCCCGCTCGATGCCCTGCGGGGGATGACGGTGTGGGCGGCCCTGGCGAATTTCCAGGAGGACCGCTTCGGTACCGTCGAGGTCGGCAAGGCAGCGGACTTTACGGTGCTCGACCGGGACTGGCTTGCGGAGCCGGACCGGGTGTTGGAGAGCCGGGTGCTCGCTACGGTAATCGCAGGTGAAATCGTCTATTCCGACGGGACATGGCTAAGATGATGAGAGGTCCGTGGGCGCAGTTGGTGGGCTTTTTGGCCGTGGTCGCGGCGGCGGTGGGGGTGGGGACCTACCTGCTGATGCCTGAGCGGGAGTTGCCGGT
>JBMTYE010000067.1:0-7798 GCA_049454255.1 Flavobacteriales bacterium | reverse complement strand
GCCGTACCTTCGCGGCGCTATGCTCCACGTAGACAAGGCCTATCTGAAACTCGTACGCGACCGACTCGAAGCAGGGCTGGACAGCGAGCTCGAGGCGATGGTGGAGGATTTGCATGCGACCGATGTCGCCGAAGTGCTGAGCGCCTTGCGCTTGGAAGAGGCGCAGTACCTCTTCCGACTTCTTGAAAATGACCTCAAGGCCGAGACCCTTCTCGAACTGGAAGAGGAGCTCAGGACGGCGCTGTTGACCGGGATGACCGCTGCCGAAATTGCTGAAGAAGTCCTCGAGGAGCTCGACTCGGACGATGCGGCGGACGTGATGGCAGATTTGCCCGAGTCGAAAGCGGAGGAAGTCATCAATCTGCTGGACGATGCAGCCTACGCATCGGATATCCGTGACTTGCTGGGGTATGAGGAGGGGACGGCGGGGGCCATCATGGCGAAGGAGTTGGTCCGCGTTC
Source organism: Flavobacteriales bacterium (assembly GCA_049454255.1). Taxonomy (GTDB): domain Bacteria; phylum Bacteroidota; class Bacteroidia; order Flavobacteriales_D; family Sanyastnellaceae; genus CAMCYM01. Next base: position 7,337 of record JBMTYE010000067.1, on the reverse strand, counting down.
ACGCGGACTCTACTGTTGCTCAAGCCATTCGGGCCATTCGCCGACAAGCTGCAGAGTTAGACCACGTCTACACGGTGTACGTCGTGGACGATGAAGGACACCTCACAGGTCGGCTCAGCATCAAGAACTTGCTCCTCAGTGCGGCGACCACGCGCACCCTGGTCAGCGAACTGCAGGAAGACGACGAGCTGGTGGTCATTCGCGCCGACGAATCCTCAGAGCGGGCGGGCAAACTCATGGAGCGGTACGATTTGGTCGCGCTTCCGGTGGTCGACGCGGAGGGTCGGCTCATCGGGCGTATCACCATCGATGACGCCGTGGACGTAATCATTGAAGAGTCCGAGCGCGACTACCAACTGGCCAGCGGCATCTCGGAAGACGTCGAGTCCCGCGACAGCGTGTGGACGCTCACCCGTGCGCGCCTTCCATGGCTCCTCATCGGACTGTGTGGTGGACTCGGCGGAGCCTACGTTATCGGTGCATACGACATTCAACAAAACCCGGAAATGGCCCTGTTCATCCCGCTGATTGCAGCCATGGGCGGCAATGTGGGCGTGCAATCGGCGGCCATCGTGGTGCAAGGCTTAGCCAGCACCTCGCTCGATACGTCCGACCTCTCCGCCCGCCTTGCGAAGGAGCTCAGCGTCGGTCTGCTCAATGGCCTCATCTGCGCCCTGCTCATCCTCGGGAGCAGTCTCCTCCTCAACTTCAGCACCGTCCTGAGCATCACTGTAAGTATCGCCCTACTCTGCGTCATCGTTTTTGCGGCCCTGTTCGGAACCTTCGTGCCGCTTATGCTCCACCGCTACCGCATCGATCCTGCCCTCGCCACCGGTCCGTTCATTACCACCGCGAACGACATCATCGGACTGATGATCTATTTCGCAGTGGGCATGCTCATCCTGAACCTACTGGGATGACTGTTGCGTGGCTCGATACGGTCCATGATGTCTTGCGCGAGCGGTTGGAAGGAGCCGGCATGACCTGCGTCGATGCGACCGGTGTTTCTCGGGCAGAACTTCTTGCAGGAGCCGGTCATGACTGGGAAGGCATCGTGGTCCGGTCCCGCATCTCGCTCGACTGCGAAGCGCTTGAGGCCCTTCCCGGACTGCGCTTCATTGCGCGCAGCGGTTCGGGCCTCGAAAACATCGATGTCGCAGCCGCGGCTAACCGGGGCATACAGGTCTTCAACTCGCCAGAAGGAAACCGAGATGCCGTGGCTGAACATGCCATGGGCTTTGTCTTAGCGCTGCTTACACGCATGCGTTCTGCTGACAGAAGCGTGCGGGACGGGCGGTGGGAACGTGAAGCCCACCGCGGGCGCGAGCTCGGCAGCCGCACCGTGGCGGTATTCGGGTTCGGACATACGGGGGAGGCCTTCGCACGGCGACTGCGGTGTTTTGGGTGCCAAATCCTTGCCGTAGACCCCTACCGTCCCGATGCAGCTGAAGCCGCTAATGCCGCCGGAGCACAACTCGTGGATGCCGCCACAGCACTTCAGGTTGCTGACATCATCAGCCTCCACCTCCCACTCACTTCGGAAACCCACGGGCTCGTAGATGCGGCCTGGCTTAGCAACGTGCAACCGGGCACCTTGCTGATCAACACCTCCCGGGGTCCCATTGTCTCCACCGCCGCCTTGCTCGACGCCCTGGATACCGGCAGACTTGCCGGGGCTGCACTCGATGTGCTAGAATTCGAAGAGACCAGCCTTGAAGCGATTCGGGGCGGCTCCACAACCTTTGAACGGTTGCTTCGCCACCCCGAGGTGCTCCTCAGTCCACACGTCGCCGGCTGGACCGTCGAAAGCTACGTCCGGCTCAGCTCCGTGCTGGCCGACAAAATCTTGGATGCGTTTCCGCGTTAGATTATTCCTCTCCGGTTCGCTTCCTGCCCGAAGTAGAATACAGCACTTTCAAGGCAGAGGCATAGCGCAGTTCCTGCTTGACCTCCGTGACGATACCCATTTTCGTGTCCTTATCCACTTTCAACGACACCCACATTTTTGACTGCTCCGCTTCTGGGAGCGTCAGGCGCTCCTTCGCAATCCAGTCCTGGATTTGAGCGGGAGTGCTGAAGGCGTCGTTCAACTGCATGACCGGTTCAGTTCCGTACCGGCTGTCCATCGGCACACCGATATTCACGTAGCGGATCAAGTGCTTCTTCTCGATGCGGTACAGCTCAGAAGCCTCGGGCCGCTCAATTTTCACCTTCTCGTCGTCCGAACGAATCACCGTTGCGACCATGAAAAAGAACAGCAGAATGAACACGATATCCGGCAGCGACGCTGTCGAGATACCCGGAGTTGCTCGTTTGGAGTCTTTCTTGAACTTGCTCATGGTCAGTATCCCGTAGCTTGACGTGGTTCCGCTTCAGAAATCCGCTGCGGGTACAGGGTACGCACGGCAACAATTTTCTTCAGCAATTCCTCATTGTCTGGATTTCGGTCGTACTGGTCCTCCAGCGCAGCAAACGTGACTCCGAACTTGGCTAAAGCGACCTCGTCCCGCAACTCGTTTACTGCAGTTTGCAGCTCATTCTGCACTTGGATGTACGTATCGTAGGTCGTGTTGTTGTCGTTCTGCATGGAAATCAGCGCTGAACTGGGCAGCTCCTTGTAATCACCGCCTAGTAATTCTATGGTGGTGAGTTTCTCGCGCCAAAGCTCAAGTGCAGCCTCATAGGGCTTCGCCTTGTCCGTCCCAGCTCCCCCAGCGGCTTTCACGGCACCCTCGTATTCCGCCACTTTTGCTTTCACCTCCGACTCACGAACCCAAATCCGTTCCGGAAACGCCGCATTCATCGTGCCACTTGCTGACCGAACCTGAACGACTTCACGCTCTGGGCCTACCGTGGTCCCGCCTACAGGATGCGACATGATACCGTCGCCTGTCGCGATTAGGAAACTCTTCGCTTTGTTCTTGAGCTGTTCCAAATCAAGCGGCTCCCCTTCCACGAGGAGCTGGTTCAAGAAGTTTACCTTCACGTTGAACACATTCTGCTCTCGCGCTTGGGGAACATCCGCATTCGGCGGAACAGGAGGCGGCAACTGGCGCTTGATGCCCTGGTCTGAATCGATTGTAGTCGTTACGAGCCAGAAAATCAGCAGCAAGAAGGCGATGTCCGCCATCGAACCCGCATTGATTTCTTCAAGGGATCTGCGGGCCATAGCTTACTTGAATGCGCGGGTCAGTTCCGCTGCAACGATGGCTGCAATCGAAACACCTCCCAAGATGTAGCTCAAAATCAGTCCAGTCTCTGACAGCTTGCTCTCCGCTGCCGTGACTACAAGCCCGCCCGCTTCGAAAGCCTTGAGCACTTCATCTGAAGCTAACGAATAGCTGATCACTGCCATTACAGCAAACGCTGCCAGCCCGATGACGGTAGACATGCGTTGCTTCAGATTGAGCACAAACAAGCCTACACCGAAGATAATCGCACCCGCGGCGCATGCAATGACGACACCGTAGTTGATGTAGAGGAGCTGGTCGAGCAACGCTCCATACCGCTCGGATGCCTCTGCCACCGATTCGTTCGCGACGCTCCGTCCTGCAATGAGGATGCTCAGCAGGATGCCCGCCACCACGATGGCAGAACGAACGACGGCGAGCGTAGTTTTAATCGCCTTGTCTTTCATGGCTTACTTGCCTTGCAGCTTGCGCTTGTACAGCATGTCCACGAAATCCATCGAGGCCTCTTCCATATCTAAGACAAGCCCATCGATTTTCGAGAGGATGTAGTTGTAGAAGATTTGGAGAATCATCGCCACAATCAGACCACCGACCGTGGTCAAAAGTGCCACCTTGATACCGCCTGCAACGATCGATGCATTGATGGTGTTCGCCTCCGCAATTTTGTCGAAGGCCTGGATCATACCGATGACCGTACCCATAAAGCCGAGCATCGGCGCGAGCGCGATGAACAGTGAAATCCAGCTCAAACCGCGCTCCATTTTCGACATCTCGACGCTACCGAAGTCCTCAATGGCTTTTGCAACCTCCTGGTAATCACCAGACGAGCGGTCCAGGCCTTGGTAGAAGATGCTCGCCACAGGTCCGCGGGTGTTGCGGCAAACCTCTTTCGCAGCATCCGTGCCCTTGTTCATGGCTTCGTCGATGCGCTTGAGCAGCTTCGACGTGTTCGTGGTGGCCATGTTGAGGTAGATGATGCGCTCGATTGCGAGCGCCAAACCGAGCACCAAACAAATCAACACGAAGGCCATAAAGGCGGCACCGCCCTCGATGAAGTAGCGCTTCACCGTTTGGTGGAAGCTCAAAACTTCCTTCTCCCCTTCCTCTGGTGCAGCCTCTGCAACCTCGCCAGCTGCTTCCGTTGCGGAAGAGTCCGCAGCAACCGTAGAAGCGGCCGGAGCCACCTGCTCTGAGGCAGGATCCTGTGCAACTACCGGCGAAGCCGACTGCACGAGCACCATCCCGGCGATGGCGAGAAGGGCAAACAACTTATTCATTTGGAGCAATTTGTGTGATTTCAATTCTCATTGACGACCTGTAAACTTTCCGGTGTCGGCGCAAATGTAGTTCCCTGCACCGCTTCTGCAAGGAGACCACGGGTTGTCATCAGGTGATTTTTCGCGTATACAATCCGAACGTCTACCTTGGCCCCCGAAAAAACCACGTCTTCATGAAGTCATTTCTCCTGATCGTCCTGGCCGCAATCTTTGCAACTGGCTGCAAGCGAAGCGTCAGCGAAATCCACGTCGAAGATCTCCACGACGCCTGCGATTGCCTCGAAGCTTCAGAAATCGTCTTCACCACCTATGCCGACTTGCTCGAAGAGCACAAAGAGACCATCGACGCGTACATGGAAGCCATGCGGTCAGGCGTGGAGCCTTCTCCGGAAATCCAAGAAAAATATACCAACGAGGTCACTGCAGCGTTCGCAGAAATCGACGAGAAAGGACCGGCTATCGGGGAAGTCTGCGACCCCATCGTAAACCTCCAAGCCGTTGTCATGGGTATCGACTCAGCAGACTGTCCGAACGTCGAAAGCCTGCGTAAGGCTTTCGAACGGGCCATGTCCGCCGTGGAGTAACCTTATGGTCACCGCCTACAGCCGCTCGGAAGACCGGCTTCTTGCAGATTCCAGCGGCAACCGAGCCGTCTGGAAAGGGGCGGTTTGGATTGACTTGCTTGAGGCCTCGGACGCCGAAGTCCGTGGCGTAGAGGAGATGTGCGGAGTGCGGCTGTTCTCTGCACCACACCGGCGTGAAATCGAGTCGAGTTCCCGGTTCTTCGAGGGAGTCGATGAAATCGGAATCAACCTGAACTTCATTCGGCCTGAAGGCACGACGTACAGCTCCGAGCCGGTGTCGTTCAAGCTGCGCGGTAGCACCCTGTTCTCCCAACGCAACCGGGCGTACCGCTCCTTTGAGGACACCATCCGCCGGATCGAATCCGGCGGTTTGGCCGTAGGCGACGACATCCTCCTTGCTATCCTGGAAGCCCGCATCGACATCGACGCCGACCTGATCGAGCACATGTCGGATTCCATTTCCGTCATCCACACGCGACTTGCGGAGAAGCGCGTCACGGACCGCGAGCTGCTCATCGAAGTGGCCCACCTGCAGCAATGGACCATCGCATTGCGGGAGAACATCGCTGAAAAACTGCGGGTAATCAGCGGTTTGCAGCGGTCCCACCTCTTTCCTCGGGCGCACTTAGACACCCTGCGCGTCATGCACGAGGACGTAGAATCCCTCATCGATCATTGCGCATTCAATTTCCAGCGGCTCGAGTTTCTCCAAAACACCTTCCTCGGCATCGTCAACATGGAGCAAAACCGCGTCATCCGGATCTTCACCGTGGTGACCGTGCTGTTCATGCCGCCGACCTTGATTGCCTCGGTGTATGGCATGAATTTCAAGAACATGCCCGAAACGAACTGGACGTACGGCTATGTATTCGGCGTGGGTCTGATGGTCATTTCGTCGCTGGCCACGTGGGCGTTTTTCCGCTGGCGCAAATGGCTGTGAACATGCATTTTACTTTCCGATTCATCTTCAGGATAGGGACATTCTTAGGTTGCCTGGGCGTATTCTTTGCCGCAAGCGGCCAAACTTCCCCCGACTGGCGCTGGATTCGTTCGGCAAACACCGGTGTGGCAGGCGAGCAGCACACCTTTTTAACGAGTGATCCTGCGGGCAATGTTTGGACCGGCGGGAGGTCCATCTTGTTCACCTCTGAGGGAAGCGTGGTCCGGATCGAGGCCACCGACGAAGTTTTCACCTGCTGGAGCGATTTCGAAGGATACCTGCCAGGTTCCGTGGTCAATGGCGCCGTTTCGACACCGGAGGGTGAGCTGTGGGTGGGGACGGACGTGGGGTTAGCCCGCTCCACTGGGACAGGATGGGTTCACTACACCACGGCGAATACACCATTGCCGTCGCACCACATACGACACGTGGCGCTCGGAGCGGACGGCAGCATGTGGTGCGCATTCCATGAAACAAATGCCTCCATCGGCGGCATCGCCTCCTTCGACGGTGAAGCATGGACGGTCTACACGCCTGCAAATTCAGGCCTTCCCGCCCACACCTGCAGACGCGTGCTTCCCGCCCCGGACGGCAAAGTGTGGGTGGTTACGGAGCTCGCTGTTTCGCTGTTCGACGACGGGCAGTGGACGACCTTCGACTGGACGAACAGCACAATCGCTGGATGGGGCATCACCGATGCGGCACTCGATGACGACGGAGCCTTGCACGTGGTCACCGGAGGTTGGGCCTGGTCCGATGAGGTGGCGGTGTATAGCGAAAACGGCTGGGCCACGGTCGGACCTGAGCAAGCGCCGTGGCTCGCCGGATCGACGGTGCTCGATGTTTTCCATCGGAACGGGCGGTCCATCTACACCGTTTCTGGGCCAGTAGGTGTCGCAGTTGTCACCGTGGAACAAGACGGGTCGTGGCAGCAGCACCCGGCAGGCGAGTACATCTTCGACGTCCACATCGACTTCGAGGGGAACTTTTGGGCTGCGAGCATGAGCAGCGTGAGTCGCTTGACTCCAGCTGGATGGAAGGATTATACGCGGTACAACATCGGCCTCGCCGAGGACCTCAATTCGAACCTGTTCATCGACAGCGCGCAGCGGCTGTGGACCGCGAACGGAAACGGCGGTATACAGGTGTTTGATTGTCCCCGCTGGGAGAGCTACGGGCCTTGGAATGAAGGGCTTTTTCCTTCTCCCCAAACCCTAAGCACCGTGGGCGCAAGTATCTGCGAGTCCAGTACGGGGGATGTTTGGTTTGCATTCAACAGCACCTCGGGAACGGTCGTACAAAATCTTCCTGGGTACATCCGAACCCATGCACGCGGACAAATCTC
>JBMTYE010000066.1:0-7809 GCA_049454255.1 Flavobacteriales bacterium | reverse complement strand
GAATTAAAAGGCTATGGTGGAGTATGGTGGACATACACAGACCCGGAGTCATTAGTTTTCCCTCGCGCAATTCTTGAGGATGACTCTACCCTTTACGAATACCCATTTGACAGCACTCGAGGCGGTTTTTCTGTGCGTTGCGTCCAGGATTGATGATCGGTTGTTTCTCTTTACTGATTGAAAAATCGCCCGCTTGCCGGCGAATTTTTTTGGCCCCGCCCACCCCCTCGTTCTCAACCTCGTTCTCGTTCTCGTTCTCAACCTCAACCTCGTTCTCGCCCTCACTCCCCCCTCCCCACCGCCCGATCCCGCCCGTCCAAATCCCGGACGTAGAGCAACACCGTGTAGCGGTTGTCCGTCAGCGCATGCGAGCCCTCGAAGGTGGTCACGTCCGCGGGCGCGCCCGGGCCTGCGCAGGAGGCGAACAGGAACTCGTAGTAGCCCTGTTTGAGCAGAAACTCGCCCACGTACGCGCCCTCGCCCGAGCTCCAACCCAGCCGCCACGCCTCGCTGCAGACCCCGCCCGTGAAGTCGCCGAAGACGTACGGGAACGGCGTGTTCGCCGGGGGAGGCGCGCGCAGCACGAAGCGGACGTCGACGTACTCGCCGCCGGAGTGGAAGTCGCGGAGCTCGTTTGCGATGACGTAGCGGCCGTCGAGGTCTTCGCGGGCGCGCAGCGGGGCGCCGGTGCGGGGGACGGCCGGCTCGAGGTAGAAGCGGGGGGTGCCCCCATCGTCTTCGATGCGGGCGATGCCGGTGCTGACGAAGCGCAGACTTTTCAGGTCGGCCGCCCTCCTGGGGGTGCCGCCGGGGAAGAGGGCGGAGGGCTCCATGGCGTACTCGAGGGCGTCGGACTGGACGAAGCGGGGAGGCCAGTCGTAGAGGGCGTTGTCCCAGCGGCCGTTTTGGAGCACCGTGCAGTGGACGTCGCGGTGGGGGTCCATCGGGCGGACTGCTCCGAAGCGGGCGGTGACGGCGAGCTCTTGGTGCGTGCGGCTGGAGGCGATGTGGCGGGTGGGGAGGCGCTGGACGGTGAGCGTGGCATCCTCTTCGAAGACCACGAAGCGCCTGGAAATGAGGATTTCCTGGGGGCGGGCCAAATCATACACCTCCACGACGTAGTTCCCGCTCCGGATGAACTCTTGCATGTCGTTCGGGAACCACGTGGCGTAGTTCACGTAAGGGACCCGGCTGCCGAAGCTGGGCACGATTTCGGGAAACTGGAGTTCAGGGAACCCGCGGATGCAGTCGCCGGCGGTCAGCCGGGGTTCGCGCTTCCAATCCCACGTGCACGGCACCAGCCGGTAGCCGCGGGTCCGGTAGCCTGGCTCGCGGTCGCCGAACCGTAACGCGAGCGCGCTGCCCCCGAGCGGAACGTGGGGCAGGAGAGGGGGGCCGTCGAGGGGATGGAGGAGGACCGAGGCGAAGCCCGGGGCGGTGGTGGCGATGGGGACGGTTTGGGCGCGGAGGGCGAGCCCGAACGCGCTCGCCCAAACCATTCCCACGAAAACGACTGCAAAGTGTGAACGCACGGCGGTGAAATTCTCTTGCAAGTAAGGGAACAACGAGCGGAAAGGTGCGAGTAAATTTGCGGGCAACTTTTAAACCTGCATCAGATGCCGCACACAATCCGGATCCGGAAGGGGGTGGACATTCGGCTGGCCGGCGCGCCTTCGGGGGCCGTCCGGGACGCCGCTCCCGCGGATGTGTATGCTGTCCAACCGCCTGACTTCCACGGCCTTGTGCCGCGGGTCGCGGTCAAACCGGGCGACCGGGTGGCCGCCGGGACGACGCTGTTCACGGACAAAACCTTCGAGCGCATCGCGGTCACCAGCCCGGTCTCCGGCACGGTGCGCGACGTGGTCCGCGGCGAGAAGCGCCGGGTCCTCGCGGTCGAAATCACGCCCGACGGCGCAGGTTCCTCCCACGACTTCGGAACGCTCGATCCGGCCACGGCCGACCGCGGCGCCCTCCTCGACCGCCTGCTCGACAGCGGCTGCTTCGCCTTCATCCGCACGCGTCCGTTCGACGTGGTGCCGGATCCGACGGTGGTGCCGCGCGACATCTTCATCAGTGGCTACTTCTCTGCTCCCCTCGCCCCTTCGGTCGCCGAGGTCATGGCGGGCCGCATGGACGACTTCGCCGCCGGCGCCGCCGCCCTGGGCCGCCTCTCGAGCTCCGGCCGGGTGCACGTCGGGGTCCGCACCGGCGACTCCACGTTCGACGCGGTGCCGGGCATCGAGCGGACGTCCTTCGACGGACCACACCCCGCCGGCAACGTCGGTGTGCAGCTCCACCACGTCGCTCCGCTCGCTCCCGGCGAGACGGTGTGGACCCTCCACCCGGAAGACGTTGCGAACTACGGGCGGGGGCTGCGCACGGGCCACTACGTTCCCACCCGCGTCGTCGGGGCCGGCGGTTCAGAGCATCCCGCCCCGGGACACCTGCGCACGCTCGTCGGCGCGCGCATCACGACCCTGACCGGTGGCGCAGCCCCCTCTCCGGACGTCCGCATCATCTCCGGCGATGTCCTCACGGGCACGCGGGTCGGAGCGGACGGCTACCTCGGCGCCTTCGCCCACGCGGTGACGCTGCTGCCGGAGGGCAAGGCTCCGAAGTTCTTGCTGACCTCGGGCTGGCTCGGTGCCGGGTTCGACAAGTTCAGTGTCTCCCGGGCCTTCCCCACGTGGCTCATGCCGCGCACGAAGACCTGGAAGCTCGACACGAACACGAACGGTGAGGAACGCGCCCTCGTGGTGACGGGCCAATACGAGCAGGTCTTCCCCTTCGATTTGTTTCCCCAGCAGTTGGTCAAGAGCATCATCGCCCACGACCTCGACGGCATGGAACGCCTGGGCATCCTCGAGGTCGCACCCGAGGATTTCGCGCTGTGCGAATACGTCTGCACCTCGAAACTCGCGGTGCAGTCGATTGTTCGTAAAGGACTGGACACTGTGAAACAGGAAATCGGCTAACATGAAAGCGCTGCACAATTTGCTCGACGGCCTGCGCCCCCAGTTCGAAGAAGGGGGGAAGCTGCGCCGGTTTTGGGTGGTCTTCGATGCGCTCGAGACCTTCGCCTTCACGCCGGGCCACGTGACCCACGATGGGGTGCACGTCCGCGACGGCATCGACCTGAAGCGGACGATGTTCCTGGTCATCGTCGCCCTGCTCCCCGCGCTGGTCTTCGGGACCTGGAACCAAGGGTACCAGTACCACCTGTCGATCGGGGAGACCGACGCGACGCTGTGGGAAAACTTTGCCGTCGGCCTGTGGAAGGTCATCCCGCTCATCGTGGTGAGCTACGGAGTAGGTCTGGGCATAGAGTTTCTGTTTGCGGGTCTCCGTGGCCACGCCATCAACGAGGGCTTCCTGGTCTCCGGGATGCTCATTCCGCTGGTCATGCCGGTGGATGTGCCGCTCTGGATGGTGGCCATCGCGGTGGCCTTTGCGGTCGTCATTGCGAAGGAGGTCTACGGCGCGGGCCTTCTTGTTCTTCGCCTACCCGAAGCAGCTTTCGGGCGAAATCTGGATCCACGACATCGCAGCTTCGAAGGCTGCGTGGGTGGCGGTCGATGGCTACACCGGAGCGACGGCGCTGGGGCATTTGGCAAACACGGTCGGAAAACCAGTGAGTTCTCCGGAAGTCTCTGGCATCATGGGAGCATTCTCGGACACGGGCATGTTCAGCTTCATGAATGCCTTCCTCGGCACCATTCCGGGCTCCATCGGCGAAACGTCTGCACTGGCCATCCTCATCGGCGCGGCGATTCTCATCTTCACAGGCATCGGAAGCTGGAAGATTATGCTGAGCTTCCTCGTCGGGGGACTTACCATGGGGGCGATTTTCAACGGCCTCGCCCTCAACGCGTACATGACCTTGCCTCCGCTGCACCACATCGTGCTGGGGGGCTTTATGTTCGGAATGGTCTTTATGGCCACTGACCCGGTGACCGCTTCGGCCACTGAAACGGGGAAATGGATCTACGGCTTCTTCGGAGGCTTCCTCTCCATCCTCATTCGCGTGTTCAACCCGGCGTATCCCGAGGGGGTCATGATGGCCATCCTCTTCATGAACGTGCTGGCACCACTCATCGATTACTACGTCATCCAGGCCTCCGTGAACCGACGCATGAAGCGTGTGGCTGCACGGGTATCCGCAGCTTGATTCCCATGGCATTCGACAAGAACAAAACAGGCTACACCCTGCTCTTCTCCACGGTGATGGTCGTGGTGGTGGGGTCCGCACTTGCCTTCACGGCCCTGGCGCTCAAGTCCCAGCAAGATGCGAACGCCGCCGACAAGAAGATGATGGAAATCCTCGGTGCCATCGGGGTAAAGGCAGACCGCTCGACGGCCCGCGCAGAATTCGAGAAGTACATCACCGAACGGGTAGCCATCGACGCCGACGGCAAGGTGCTGTCGAGCTACGAGAAAGGCCGCGCGGTCAACCCTTCTGACGCGGAAGACCCCTTCAACATCGATGTGATGAAGGACTACCGCGCCACCATCAAGCCCGTCGTGAAGGCGACGAAAGGCGACATGGCTGCAGTCCAAGGCGCGGTGAAGGGGCTGCGTTTCCCGCTTTACCGTTGCTCGGTGGAAGGGAAAGAGTTGATGATCATCCCGGTTGTCGGTTCCGGATTGTGGGGACCGATTTGGGGCTACGTCGCACTTGAATCCGATGGCAAAACCATCTTCGGAGCGAACTTCGATCACAAGTCAGAAACTCCAGGCCTCGGAGCAGAGATCAAGGAGTCGTTCTTCACCGCAAAGTTCCCCGGCAAGCAAATCGCTTCTTCAGGCAACAAGGTATTCAGCGTCGTAAAAGGCGGGGCGCCTACGGATGCCCACAGCGTGGACGGCATCACCGGCGGTACCATCACCTCGAAAGGGGTGGATGAAATGGTCGATCGCACCATGAAGCTCTACCAAGGCTACCTCTCCGCATCGTCTAACCTCTCAGCCTCCGTGCAGCCATGACCACTGCTTCTACCGTGCAGGCCCCTGCACGCGAGCCGCTGTTCTCGAAGAAGAACCGCAAGCTCATCAGCGATCCGCTGAACGATTCGAACCCGATTACGGTGCAGGTACTCGGTATTTGCTCAGCCTTAGCGATTACTGTGCAGCTCCAGCAGGCAATCATCATGTCGCTGGCCGTTATTGTGGTAACGATGGGAGGGAACGTCATCATTTCGACGATGCGGAACCTGATCCCGGACCGTATCCGGATCATCGTTCAGCTGGTGGTGGTCGCCGCACTGGTGATCATCGTCGACCAAATCCTGAAAGCATTCCAGCCGGATATCTCAGAAAAGCTGTCCGTTTTCGTGGGTCTGATCATCACGAACTGCATCATCATGGGACGGATCGAGGCGTTTGCCCTCGGCAACAAACCCTGGCCGTCGCTGCTCGATGGTCTCGGCAATGGTCTCGGGTACACTTGGATTCTGCTCGCCGTCGCGGCTGCCCGTGAGCTCGTCGGAAGTGGAGCCATTTCGTTCCCGGGCGTAGGCCAAATCAAGCTCCTTCCCCAAGAGTGGTTCATCTCGAATGGCGGTGTCTATGAGAACAACAACCTCGCGATTCTGCCTCCGATGGCCTTGATTTTTGTCGGCATCATCATCTGGATCCAGCGTTCGCGCAACACGTCCCTCATCGAAGAGAACTGAGCACCATGGAACTGATCAATATCTTCATCAAAGGCGTGTTCATCGAGAACATGATCTTTGCCTATTTCCTCGGGATGTGTTCGTATCTCGCCGTCCCGAAATCGGTGAAAACTGCGAACGGCTTGGGGCTGGCGGTCATCTTCGTTCTCGGGGTCACGGTGCCGCTGAATTACCTGCTCGAGAACTATGTGCTCAAGGAAGGGGCGCTGGCGTGGTTAGATCCGGAGTTTGCTTCGGTGGACCTCAGCTTTTTAGGATTCTTGATGTTCATCGCAGTGGTCGCATCTGTGGTCCAACTCGTTGAGATGATTGTCGAGAAGTTCGCGCCGGCGCTTTATGGGGCACTCGGGATTTTCTTGCCGCTCATCGCGGTGAACTGTTCCATCCTCGGCGGTGCATTGTTCATGCAAGACCGCCAGTACCCTTCGCTCCTTGAGGCGACCTCGTTTAGCTTGGGATCTGGGGTGGGATGGTGGTTTGCTATCGTGGCTATCGCCGCCATCCGCGAGAAGTTGCGCTATTCACACGTGCCAGCTCCGCTCCGCGGCCTGGGAATCACGTTCATCATCACGGGCCTGATGGGTTTGGCCTTCATGAGCCTTATGGGCATTGAAATCTGACGCGATATGGGAATGACCATCGCCATCACGATTGCGGCCTTTTTGGTCGTGACGTTGTTGCTTGTCGGCCTTTTGCTCTACGCAAAGGCCAAACTTTCGCCCTCCGGCAAGATCAAAATCCTGATCAACGGTGAGCGTACCATCGAAGTGGACGGCGGCAGCTCGCTGCTGACCACGCTCGGCAATGCGGGTGTCTTTCTGCCTTCTGCCTGCGGCGGCGGCGGTACGTGCGTGCAGTGCAAATGCCAAGTCATGACCGGTGGCGGCAACATCCTGCCCACGGAACTTCCGCACTTCTCGCGCAAACAAGTCGCGGACAACTGGCGCCTCGGCTGCCAGGTGAAGGTCCGCGAAGACATGGAGATCAAGGTCCCGGAAGAGGTCTTCGGCATCAAGAAGTGGGAGTGCACCGTTGTATCCAACTACAATGTGGCCTCGTTCATCAAGGAATTCGTTGTGCAGCTGCCGGAAGGCGAGCACCTCGAGTTCGAAGCCGGCGGTTACATCCAGGTCGACGTTCCTGCCATCACGGTGGACTACAAGGACATCGACATCACGGCGCACCCGGATCACCACAAGGACCCCAAGACCTTCCAGAGCGAATGGGACAAGTTCCAACTCTGGGACCTCAAGATGGTCAACGCCGAGCCCGTGGTCCGCGCTTACTCTATGGCAAACCACCCGGCCGAGGGCAACATCGTGATGCTCAACATCCGGATTGCCACGCCGCCCTGGGACCGCGCACGCAATGCGTGGATGCAGGTGAACCCGGGGGTGTGCTCTTCGTACGTCTTCGGTCTGAAGCCGGGCGACAAGTGCGTGATTTCAGGCCCGTACGGCGAGTTCTTCATCAAGGAAACCGAGGCGGAGATGATCTACATCGGTGGAGGAGCAGGCATGGCGCCGATGCGGTCGCACCTATTCCACCTGTTCCACACCGTGAAGACGGGCCGAAAGGTGACCTTCTGGTACGGAGGACGCTCAAAGCGCGAGCTTTTCTACTTGGATGATTTCCGCAAAATCGAACGCGAATTCCCCAACTTCCGTTTCCACGTGGTGCTCTCTGAGCCCGCTGCGGAGGACAACTGGGTGGCAAAAAGCTCCACAGACGACCCGAACGGAGATGGCTTCCTCGGGTTTGTGCACAACGCGGTCATCGAGCATCAGCTGAAGTTACACGAATCTCCTGAGGACATCGAGTTCTACTTCTGCGGTCCGCCGATGATGAATCAGGCGGTTCTTAAGATGTGCGACGACTGGGGTGTGCCGCCGGAGAATGTGGCGTTCGACGACTTCGGTGGATAACCGCTTCGTCTTAGGTCTTGCGGCCGCACTTGCGGTAGGGTGCAGTGCGCCTGCACCGCAGGAGTTTGCCCATACGGGTGAAGTCCAAGGAACGACGTATACCATTCGCTATTGGGGAGCCGATTCGGTTCCCCAATCGCGCTTCCAGGAGGCCTTTGACGCGGTCGATGCTGCCGTTAACCTGTGGGATGCGACCTCTTGCCTGTCTGTGT
>JBMTYE010000065.1:0-7899 GCA_049454255.1 Flavobacteriales bacterium | reverse complement strand
CACAGAAGCGGCGAGTTGAAGTTCACCCAGAGCGATCCGAACTGGTTCGGCAAGGGCAGCACCCAGTAGCTCACCCAAATCCGACCCATGTGAATGCCCGGGAAGGTGGCCGCCATGATGACGGCGAAGATGGTCATCGCTTCGGCAGAGCGGTTGATGGCCATCCGCCACTTTTGGCGGAACAGCAGCAACACCGCAGAAATCAGCGTTCCCGCGTGGCCGATTCCCACCCACCACACGAAGTTCGTGATGTCCCAGGACCACCCGACCGTTTTATTCAGACCCCATATGCCGATGCCCGTCCCCAGCAAATAGAGGATGCATCCGACCCCGTACACCGCAATGATGCTCGAGATGGTGATCATGATCTTCCACGCCTTAGGCGCGGGACCTTGGATCGGTCCTACGACATCGTCGGTGATGTCCTTGTAGGTCTTATGCCCTAAAATCAGGGGCTCCCGAATGGCTGCTTCTCGTTGCATCGCAGATCAGACTGGGTTCGATTCGGTGTTACGCACCTTGGTCATATAGAAGATGTTCGGCTTCACTCCGATCTCCTCAAGCGCGTGATACGCCCGATTCGTTTCAGAAATCGCCCGCACCTGTGCTCCGGTGTCGTTCAGGTCGCCAAACGAGATGGCCTGGGTCGGACATGCTTCGGCACACGCCGTCACCACCGCACCATCCACCACCGGCGTTCCGTTTTTCTTCGCCTCGAGCTTGCCGGCCTGGATCCGCTGCACACACATGCTGCACTTCTCCATCACACCCCGGCTGCGCACCGTGACGTCCGGATTGAGCACCATCCGCGTGATGGCATCTGCAGCCGGCTTGAACTGCGAGACCTTCTTGTAGCCGGGATAGTTGAACCAGTTGAACCGGCGCACCTTGTAGGGACAGTTGTTCGCACAGTACCGCGTGCCGATGCAGCGGTTGTAGGTCATTTGGTTCAGGCCCTCGTTGCTGTGCGTTGTCGCCACCACCGGACACACCGTTTCGCACGGGGCGTGGTTGCAGTGCTGGCACATCATGGGCATGTGCACCGTGGCCGGATTCTCCGAGGGATCCTCCATGCGGCGGTACGACCCGATTTTGCCCACCCCCTCTTCCTCTCCGCGCTCCAGGCTGTAATCCGATGCAAAGAACCGGTCGATCCGCATCCAGTGCATGTCGCGGTGGCGCCGGACTTCATCCTTGCCGACCACCGGCACATTGTTTTCGATGTGGCACGCCGTGACACACGCACTGCACCCGGTGCATGTGGTGAGGTCGATCGTCATGCCCCAGCGGTGTCCGACGTTCTCGACAGGATGCTCGTGCCACAGGTCGAAGGCGGAGGTCGCCTTGCCGTCCTGGGCGTTGATTTTACCATCCCCGTTCACGTCCTCGTGGACGGCGAGCGTGATGAGCTTGTTCCAGGAGGCCTGGCCTTTCTTCGCGCCTTTCTCTGCTAAGTAGCTGTCGAAGGTGGTCTCCTTCACGATGGACGTGCGGTCCATGTCCGTCGCTTGGATCTGCGTGCAGGCGATCGGGAACGTGTTGCCCGTGGCCTCAATCGTCACATCGAGCGCTTGGTAGTGCTGGATGCCGTCGACGAGTTGTACGAGGGGGAACGCATTCACCCCGATGGGCACTGGGGTCCCGTCCTCGCGTGTCAGGAATGCGCCGTCTTCGCCTACACTGAAGGCCGCTTTTCCGATGGCTTCGCCTTTTGCGCCTCGGCCGAAGCCGAGGGCCAAACCGACCGTGCCAGGCTTCTGACCTGGCAACAAAATCGCCGGGGCCTCCACCGTGGCCTCTCCGACTGTCAGCTTCACCACGCTGGCTGGCTTTTCTTGGCCGATGTACAGGTTCAGACCGAGGGCCTCCATGTCGGCCCGCGCCATGGTCACGTAGTTGTCCCAGGTGATCTTCGTCAGCGGGTCGGGCGTCTCCTGCAGCATGGGGTTTGCCGCCTGATCGCCCTGTCCGATGGTCTGCTTTTGGTAGAGCGCAAGCTCAAACGCCCCTCCCTTCACCCCCGCTACTGCCGACGCTGCAGCAGCCACTCCGGCAAGGTTTGCCGCAGGAGCTGCGCCGGGAACTGCTGCTGGAGCCGCGGTAAAATGGCCGTTGTGCAGCGCCACGTTCCACGTGCTGTCCGTGTACATCGCGGCAGGTGTGTAGCCCGCGTTGTGCGTGGTCCGTACATACGTGTACCAATCCGTCGCCGCATCCCCCGTCCAGCGCAAGAAACTCTCCCCGGCGGCACGCGTCGCATACAGCGGAGCGATGGTCGGTTGCTGCAGGTCGATGCGATCCGCGGTGCGCTGCGCATCTCCCCACGACTCGAGGTAGTGGTGGTCCGGAGCGATGTAGGTACACGCCGTAGCGGTCTCGTCGGCAAACAAAGCGGTACTCACACTCACCTTCACCTTCGGCAGGGCCTCAGCAAACGCCGCCCCACCTGCATAGCTGTACGCCGGATTCACTCCGTGCACAATCAAGACGTCCACCTTTCCGGCAGCCATGTCCTTGACCAAAGCCGCTACAGCACGGTCGTCGCCACGGCCGAGGGCCCAGGGACGGGCGATGTCCACCGTCGTTCCGTAAGCTCCGAGGGTGGCGTTGATGGCTGCAACCAACTCTTGAACGTTCGGGTTGTTCGAGCCGCTCACCACCACCGAGGCTGCGCCCGAGGCCTTCAAGTCCGCAGCCGCTTGCTTCACGCCCGCGGCGATGCCCTCGTCGAGTGCCGGTGCGGCAACGCCCCCACCCACAGCCGCGAGCAGCGCAGCGGCCACTTTGCCCTCATCCGAGGGACGAATCATGGTGCGGACGTCCGCGTTAGATCCCGTTACCGTCATGACGGATTCGAAGGCGTGCATGCGCGACATCGTTCCCGACTCCGGGCGACGGCCTGCCGCCCAACCCGCTGTCATGCCGGGGACATCGCCCCATGCGTTCAGGAAATCCGCCCCGATGGTCACCACTGTGCGTGCAGCAGACAGCGTATACGTCGGCACCGCATCGATTCCGAACACCTTGCGGTGTGCTTCCCGGATTCCGAAGTAGCTCACTGCATCGTACTGAATGTGCTCAGCTCCTCGCGCGGCGCAGAAGCTTGAAATAGCGCGGCGCAGACTCGGGCTCACGACCGTATGGGTCATTACGACCTTTCGGCCTGTTCCAGCAAGGGCCGCCGTGATCGCGCTGTCGAGCGAAGACCAGTCGATGGCCTCTCCGCCCTTGCGTGGTCCTTGCAGCCGTGCACTGTCGTAGAGACCCAGAACCGACGCATTTACCCGGACACCGACCTTGCCGGTGCCCGCTGCCGTATTCGACTTGATGAAGATGGGGCGGCCTTCACGTGTCTTGACGAGGATGTTTCCGTAGTCCTGGCCGTTGTAGAAGGTGGACGCGTAGTAGTTCGCGACGCCGGGGGTGATTTCCTCCGGCTTGATGGTGTACGGAATGGACTTGATCACAGGCGCTTCGCAGGCAGCTAATGTTGCTGCCGTGACGCTGAAGCCCATAAACTTCAAGAAATCCCGGCGACCCGTGTGGGTCGAGTTCAGGCGTTCGTCGGCGAGGAAGTCCTCGGTGGATTGAACGGTTGGAAACTCCTGTGCCGCCTGTTCGCGGTAGGACTCTGTGGCGTCGAGCTCGTCGAGGCCCGTCCAGTAGCGTGTATTCGATGCCATGGGGCTGCGGTTCGTCGTCTGATTCAGTAGTGGCACTTCGAGCATTCCCAACCTCCCAACTCCTTCACGGTAATCTTGTCGTCCTCGAGGTACATGCGAAGTTCTTCGTTGCCGCGCAGGTGCTTCTCGAGCCGCGCGTGCATTTCCTCGTAGTACCCGGTGCTGGCGAGGTCCACTTCTGCTTTGTTGTGGCACTCGATGCACCAGCCCATCGTGAGGGTGGGCTTGGACAATTCGATGATGCCCGGGTACTTGTCGCGGAGGGCATTGATGTCCTCCACTTGGGCAACCCGACCCACGGTGTAGGTCTCCACATCGCCGTGGCAATTCTGGCACTGCAGTCCACCGACCACCACGTGCTGCTGGTGGTTGAAGTAAACGTGGTCCGGCAGGTTGTGCACCTTGTTCCAGGCGATGGGCTCGCCTTCGAAGGAAGCCTGTGGCGACGTGTATCCGTTCTTTCCGTCGCCGTCGAGGTACGATCCCGTGACCGGGTCAAACCCGATGGCTTCGTAGATCTTCGCGATCTCCGTCTCACCGTACCGGCGGCCCTTTTTCACCGCCTTGTGGCAGTTCATGCAGACGTTCGTGGAGGGGATGCCCGCGTGTTTCGATTCGTAGGCGCTGTGGTGACAGTACTTGCAATCCACTTCGTTCTCGCACACGTGGACGCTGTGGATGAATTTAATCGGCTGGTCCGGCTTGTAGCCCTCCACGACCGCTACGCCCATGAGCGTTTGGTAAGCCACCACTGCACCATACGCTACGAGGAACAGGCCCACCAACGAGGCAAACACCTTGTTCTCCCACAGCCAATGCCCGATGCGCTGCAGGTAGGTCATGTCCGGCAGCGGCGCCTCTCCGCGCTCCTCGCGCATGGCATTGCTCAGGGAGCGGCTGACACCGGCGGCACTCAGCGCGACGATGAGGAACAGGACCAGCAGTACGAGGAACCACACCGACGCAGAGTTGTCCTCTTCAGCCGGGGGGAGCTCATCGATGGTTACACAATCAGTTGTGACAGCACCTGCTGCGGCAGCATCTGGCGGCGCCTGGACGTACGCCATGATGTGCTTCACATCATCCGCGGAGACGGCTTGGGCACTCATCCACCCGTACGTCGGAACGTACCGCGCCACGATGGATTTGATGTACGGATCCCCCGTCGCCGCGGCTGCTTGCGGATTCTGAATCCATTTGACCAGCAGCTCGTCGCCGCCTGACCAGCGGTCTTTGATTCCTGCAAGGCCAGGCGCGGCAAGCACTTCGTTCGTCACCTTATGGCACGAGGCGCAGTTCGCATTGAACAACGCTTTGCCTTTTTCCACATCGCCGCCATCCCATATACCAGCACGCAGTGCACTGACTACCAAGAGGAAGGACAAAGCGAGGAAGCTGCGCAGCGCGCCGTGACCGGACCTATAGGCGTGGACTTTCACGTTTCGCATGTCGATTAGGTACCCACTCAATTCGCGGGCAAAAGTAATACCCCGCGCCTAGAATCGGGCCGCTCGCCCGGCCGAAACCGAGGACCCCTGCTTATTCAGAATGGTTCTGAATTGGCTCGGGCTACCTTCGCCCCGGCATGATGCTCAAGTTCAAAAAGATGCTTTGCGCTTCGCCTGGCCATGCACACCTCACCTGTGCGGTATGTGCCCTTTCCGTGTCAAGCGTTTTGGGCCAAACGACCGCTGAGTCCATTGCGCCGCGTATTGTTCTGCCCGAAGAGGTCGCGGTCTGGGATGCGGCAGTACGGGCCCACCCCGTTCCTGCCGAAGGGTACAGAATCCAGCTGTACCTCGGCGAACTTCAAGCCGCACGCCAGCTCCGCGCAGACTTGCGCAAATCGGCAGTACTGTCCGTGTATGTTATGGATTTGACCCCAAATTACCGGGTCTGCATCGGCGATTTTCGGGACCGGTGGTCTGCAGAATTCGAACGGCGTTCTTGGCTCGCGGCCTACCCCGCGGCAACTGTAATACGGTCCCCCATTGCCCCTCCGCCGCTCCCGAAAATAGAAGGGGAACCACAGTAAGCGGCTCCCCTTCTCTTCGGTAGCACTTAGCTCTCGAGGGTCTGCTTCACCGCAACCTCTTCGAAGGCCTCGATGACGTCGCCTACTTTCAGGTCGTTAAAGCGCTCGATGTTCAAGCCGCACTCGAATCCGCGGGACACCTCTTTGACGTCGTCTTTGAAGCGCTTGAGCGAGCCAAGTTCGCCCGTGTAGACCACGACCCCGTTGCGGATGAGGCGGATTTTCGTGTTCCGCTTGATGGTGCCGTCGGTGACGAAGCACCCAGCAATCGTGCCCACCTTCGAAATCTTGAAGGTCTCGCGAATCTCGGCTGAGCCGGTGACCTGCTCCTCGATTTTGGCAGACAAAAGGCCCTCCATGGCCTCTTTCATCTCCTCGATCGCATTGTAAATGATGGAGTACAAGCGGATTTCCACCTGCTCCTTTTCTGCGAGCTTGCGCGCCGACGCCGAGGGCCGGACCTGGAAACCGATAATGATCGCGTCCGAAGCCGAAGCGAGCAGGATGTCCGATTCGGACACTTGGCCCACAGCCTTGTGGATGATGTTCACCTG
Source organism: Flavobacteriales bacterium (assembly GCA_049454255.1). Lineage (GTDB taxonomy): Bacteria > Bacteroidota > Bacteroidia > Flavobacteriales_D > Sanyastnellaceae > CAMCYM01. The sequence goes on along the minus strand of JBMTYE010000065.1, from coordinate 1,627 downwards.
GACCTTCTCGGTCGACAGCTTGAGCAACGAGTCGCTCAACGCCTCGATCGATCCGTCCACGTCACCTTTGACGATGAGGTTCAGTTCCTTGAATTCGCCCACCGCAATCCGGCGGCCCAACTCCTCGAGGGTAACCGACCGCTGAGCCCGGACCCCTTGCTCACGCTGCAGCTGTTGCCGCTTCGTCGCGATGGCGCGCGCTTCCTTTTCGTCCTCGAAGACGTTGAACTTGTCCCCTGCCGCCGGTGCACCGTCGAAGCCGAGAACCGAAACAGGGGTCGACGGACCCGCCTCATCCACGCGGCTTCCGCGCTCGTTGAACATGGCCTTGATGCGGCCCGAATACTGTCCCGCGAGGATGGCGTCGCCGATGCGCATGGTGCCGGATTCGACCAGCAGCGTGGTTACGTAACCCCGCCCCTTGTCGAGCGAACTTTCGATGACCGTTCCGAGGGCACGCTTCTTCGGATTTGCCTTCAAATCAAGCAATTCCGCTTCGAGCAATACCTTTTCGAGCAGGGCTTCGACGTTCAGACCTTGTTTCGCAGAGATTTCCTGCGACTGGAACTTGCCGCCCCAGTCCTCCACCAGGATGTTCATCTCGGCGAGTTGCTGCTTGATCCGCTCGGGATTCGCGCCTTCGCGGTCGATTTTGTTGATGGCGAAGATCATCGGGATGCCCGCCGCCTGGGCGTGGTTGATGGCCTCGCGTGTCTGCGGCATCACGGCGTCGTCTGCCGCGACGACGATAATCGCCAAATCCGTGACCTGCGCACCGCGGGCTCGCATGGCCGTAAACGCCTCGTGACCAGGGGTATCGAGGAACGTGATGTGTCCGCCAGTCGGCAGTGTGACGCTGTAGGCTCCGATGTGCTGGGTGATGCCCCCGGCTTCACCGGCGATAACATTCGCCTTGCGGACGAAGTCCAGCAACGACGTTTTACCGTGGTCGACGTGGCCCATCACGGTCACAATCGGCGGCCGGGGGACCAAATCCTCCTCGGCATCCTCTTCCACCTCGATGGACTCCTGCACCTCGGCGCTTACAAACTCGACCTCGAACCCGAATTCCTCCGAGATCACCGTGATGGTTTCCGAATCCAGGCGCTGGTTGATGGACACCATCATGCCGAGCGACATGCACGCGGAGATGACCTCGTTGACGCCGACATGCATCATGTTCGCCAACTCGGCTACCGTCACGAATTCCGTCAACTGCAGGGTGCTCTCAGCGGCCTGTTGGCGCGCGAGTTCCCGCTCGTTGCGCTCTGCAAATGCGCTGCGCTTCGCCCGGCGCAGTTTCGACGCCTTCGACTTGGATCCGCCGCCGCTCAAACGAGCGAGCGTGTCCTTGATTTCTTTTTGGATGTCCGCTTGGGTCACCTCGCGGCGAGGCTCGTTCCTCCGCGTCGCTTGGCCGGGACGATTTCCCTGTCCACCACCACCTCCTGGACGGTTTGCACCCGGACCCGCCGTGTTCGTTGACGCCACACCTCCTCCTCCTGCAGCCGCAGCTGTCTTGTCCACATCCACCTTCGTGATCCGCTTCCGCTTCCGCTTCTCCTCTGCCGACTGACCCCCCGGCGTCCGCTTCCGCTCGACCGGCAACTCGATGCGACCGACCACC
>JBMTYE010000064.1:0-8044 GCA_049454255.1 Flavobacteriales bacterium | reverse complement strand
GAACGATTGGGCACGGGTGTACTATACGTATTGGGTGGACAGCATCATGCCGGCCATTGACGTGAACTGGCCCGACCTTGTGCAAGTGGGGGTTGATCCTGAGTTCGGGTTTCCCATCTTCGACTATCCGGATGGTGCGGTCGAGGCGTGGTATGCGGCGAACGGCGATTCCCTTCAGCAGTGGCACAGCACGGTGGAGAGCTGGACGAACGCGGGCTACGCTGGAATGGCGGACATCGCCGACACTCCGCTGGGTCATTTCGCTCCGGGTACTCCGGAGTTTGAAGAGGCCTTCAACGATTTGACCTCGCGGAAGAACAACGAAGGTGAAGGTGGAACGCGGTTCTTCGACCAGTCCAGCCTGGTGCATGTCCAGGGAGAGTACACGTTTACTCCTGCAGGATTTGAGGAATTCCGCGTGGGTGGGAATTTCAGGCGTTACACGCCAAACAGCGACGGCACGATTTTCAGCGATACAGCCGGACGGGTCATCACGAACAGCGAAATGGGATTCTACACGGGCCTGAAGCGACGGTTCGCAGAAGACCGCATCATCGCCACGGCTACGCTTCGGGCGGACAAGAACCAAAACTTCGATTGGGTGTTTTCGCCCGCCGCGTCCTTTGTCTACAGCCCGCGGCCCCAGGATTTCATCCGGGTGTCGTTCAGCTCAGCGCTCCGCAACCCCACGCTGGCGGACCAATACCTCTACCTCGACGTCGGTCCGGCGACCCTCGTGGGGAATTTGGAAGGCCGGGACAGCTTAGTCACCATCGAGAGCTTTGTCGATTACCGCAACAGCATCAGCGCAGCGTCCGGCTCCATCGGCGGCGATTTAACCGTGCTCGATTACTTCAATATCGCGCCCATCCGACCGGAGCGCTCGCAAAGCGTCGAAGTCGGTTACCGCACCACGCTGTGGAATCAAGTCTACGTGGACGGCTCGTGGTACTTCAGCCGGTACAGGGACTTCATCGGTTACAACATCGGGTTAGACATCAAATTCGAAAACCCGTCTTTCCCGAACTCCATCACTGGCGTGGATGCCTTCCGGTATGCCGCGAATTCGCTAACCACGGTGTTGACCCAAGGGGCATCCATCGGAGTCAACTGGTTTGTCAACGATGTGCTGACGGTCAACGGGAACTACAGCTTCAACGAGCTGCTGGTGACAGACGAGGACGATCCCATCATCCCCGCGTTCAACACCCCGAAGCACAAGTACAACCTCGGTTTCGGGTTGCGTGAGTTGGATTTCGTCAAAGGGTCCACGTGGGGGTGCAGCTTGAATTATAAGTGGATACAAGGATTTGTGTTTGAGGGCAGCCCCCAGTTCACGGGCTTCGTGCCGACGTATGACCTGCTCGACGCCCAAATCAGTGTTGCAGTGCCGGCATGGAATACGACGTTCAAGGTCGGTGGGTCGAATTTGCTCGAGAACATCCACATCGAAACCTACGGTGGGCCGTTTGTAGGTCGGCTCGTCTACGGTTCGCTGGTATTCGATGTGGACCACCGCAAATAAGTGGCTTGGAAGCGCCGAATGCTCTATCGAATCGGGCTGTTGCTTGAAATTCATCGACAAATGGTGTCTTTCGTACACCGAACTTGCGAATTATTTGTACCTTAACCCTGCCAAAACCTGTGCAACCAGATTCATTCGCCATATGAAACGTTTCCTCCTGTTCGCCTTTTCGGCGTGTTTGGCTGTGGCCACTGCCACAGCGCAAACCCGTTACCTCGATGAGGTCTTCAGCCAAGTCCAGGTCACCTCGAACGTGGTCTACGGACAGAACATCACGGTCTTGACGGCCTTGCAAGGCCTTCCGCCGGCACCCCAAAACCTTGTGCTGGACATTTACCGTCCGGTCGGTGACACGGAGACGGATCGTCCCTTGTTGCTTTACTTCCACACGGGTAACTTTTTACCGCAGTACTTGAACGGCAGCCCCCTCGGCACGAAGACGGACAGTGCTGCTGTAGAGATTTGTACGCGGTACGCGAAAATGGGCTACGTCGTCGCTTCGGTCGATTACCGTCTCGGCTGGAACCCCCTTGCTGCCACCCAATCTGAGCGCACCTTGCAGCTGATCCAAGCCGCCTACCGCGGTGTGCAGGACAGCCGTACCGCTGTGCGTTTCTTCCGGAAGTCGGTCGCTGAGAGCGGTGACCCGTACGGAATCGACCCGAACAAGATCGGCTACATCGGAGAAGGCACGGGCGGCTACATCACGCTCGCATCGGCGAGCATTTCGAGCTACAACGACATCATCCTGGACGATACGGGAGCGCCTATTTCGAAGTTTTGGTACACCTCGGCCAGCGGCTACGTTCCGATGGTCATCGAGAGCATCCACGGCAACCCGGACGCAACAAACAACACGTTCGCTCCCGCTTCTTCCGGTGGCTTCCAGCTGTGCATGGCGAACCTCGTGGGCTATTCTTACACAGTTAATTTCCAAATGAACATGGGCGGTGCGCTCGGAGATCTCAACTGGCTGGATCAGGGCGATATCCCGATGGTAAGCTTCCAGACCCCGCACGACCCGTTTGCTCCGTACACCACAGGCGTACTCGTGGTTCCGACCACGAATGAGTTGGTCGTCGAGGTGAGCGGCGCGTACGATATCCATGAAGAGATTAATGGATATGCCGTGAACAACAACGCCGTGTTCGCGGATGCAGGTCTCCCCGACCCCGTTTCTGCGATCAATGGCGGCTGGGATGGTCTCTACCCGGTCCAAAACAGCTACGTGAACGGCACCCCTACGGAGCCCTACGACAGCTCTCCTTGGCAGTGGTGGAGCCCGGCGGCTGTGCAGGCGTATGACGCCTCGAATGGCACATCGATTTACGCGACACAGCTGTCCTTGAACCCGACGATGGGTCCGACGGAAGGCCGCTACTGGATCGACCAAATCCTCGATTACAACACGCCGCGGATGGGCCTCGCCCTCGGTGCCATCACAGAGTCAGACCTCACAGGCGGTGTGCGCTACATCGATGAAGTCTTCGAAGACGTCGAAGTCACATCGAACATCACCTACGGTCAGAACATCACCGTATTGACCGCACTCCAAGGTCTTCCACCAGCTCCGCAGAACCTGCTGCTCGACATCTATGAGCCTGCAGGTGATACCGAAACGAACCGTCCCCTCATCCTGTACTTCCATACGGGTAACTTCCTGCCCCAGTACCTGAACGGTGGTGCGACAGGAACGAAGACGGACAGCTCTGCCGTCGAAATTTGCAAGCGTTTTGCTCGAATGGGCTACGTGGTCGCCTCAGTCGACTACCGCTTGGGCTGGAACCCGCTCGCGGCAACTCAGGCTGAGCGGACCCTGCAGCTCATCCAAGCGGCATATCGCGGCGTTCAGGACAGCCGCACCGCGGTGCGATTCTTCCGCAAGTCTGCCGCAGAGAGCGGCAACCCGTACGGCATTAACCCGAACAAGATTGCGATGTTCGGCGAAGGCACGGGTGGCTACATCACGCTTGCTTCGGCAAGCATTTCGAGCTACGACGACATCATCCTCGACGACGCAGGCAACCCGATCACGAAATTCTGGTATAACTCGCCTTCGGGTTACATCCCGATGGTGGTCGAAACCATCCACGGCAATCCGGATGCCACCACGAACACCTACGCTCCGGCTTCATCCGGTGGGTTCCAGCTGTGCATGGCGAACCACACCGGCTACTCGTCGGCCATCAATTTCCAAGTGAACCTCGGAGGTGCTTTGGGCGATTTGAACTGGCTCGACCAGGGCGACGTTCCGATGATTAGCTTCCACTCACCCCACGACCAGTTCGCCCCCTACACCACCGGCGTGTTGGTGGTTCCGACCACGAACGAACCTGTGGTCGAGGTGTCGGGAGCGTTCGATGTCCACGAGGAAATCAACGGCTATGCCGTGAACAACAATGCCTCTTTCGCAGAGATCGGACTGCCTGACCCGGCTGCAGCTTTCGGCAACCAGGGATGGGATGGTTTGTATCCGGTCCTGAACAACTACGTAAATGGTCAGCCGACCGAACCGTATGATGGCTCTCCATGGCAGTGGTGGGATGTTCCTACCGTTCAGGCATACGATGCCGCAAACGGAACGAACATCGCCGCGACGCAGCTGACGCTGAACCCGACCATGGGTCCGGCAGAAGGCCGGTACTGGATCGGCCAAATCCAAGACTACGTTGCCCCTCGTCTCGCCGCATCCATGGACCTAGCGGATCTGGGCCCGGGCTGCAATGACACGGATGCCTGTAACTACAACGCACTGGCTACCTCGAATGACGGTTCGTGCACCTACGCTGCAGCCGGCTTCGACTGCGACGGTAACCCTACGGTCATCAACGGCTGCACGAACCCGATTGCTTGCAACTACAACAACGCTGCTACGAATAACGACGGATCGTGCGACTACTTGAACACGACCTTGCCGGTAGGCGCATCGAACCCGTGGTTGGTCGGTTTGACCATGACCGGTACGCCTTACGAACCCTACACGGGTGGGTGTGAGGTAGGTGGCGGTGTGAACCCGAACCTGGCGGTCAACGGGGTCATCCTCGGCAACGGTACAGGTGGATTCCAGTACATGAGCAACATCACAGATCCGACGGGTCTGTTGGGTTCCCTTGTCCCGGTTGCGAGCGCTACGGCCTTCAGCATCTGCGGCGATAACGTAGCCATCCAGTTGGCCGGTAACACGCTCTTCCTTGCAGAGAACAACGGGGTTTACAAGACCATCGTTCCGGTCCAAGGCAACCAGTACCTGTGGGTCGCTCCTATGTCAGCGTTTACCCTGGGATGTGGCAATCCAGCAGCCTGCAATTTTAGCGGTCCGTGCGATTTGAGCGTAGCATGTACCTACCCGCAGACGGGCTACAACTGCGACGGCTCGTGCGTTGCGGACACCGACGGGGACGGCATTTGCAATCCGTTTGAGATTGTGGGTTGCCAAAACAATACTGCGGACAACTACAACCCGAACGCGACTGACCCAGGGTTCTGCCAGTTCAACGGCTGCGATGACGCAACCGCGACGAACTACGACGCTACCGCAAACACGAACGACGGATCGTGCACCTACCTCGTGACCTTCCGAGTGAACATGTCGGACGTTACGGTGAACTCTGCGGGGGTGCACATTGCGGGTAGCTTCCAAGGTTGGAACCCCGGTTCCACACCTGTGCCGGCCGTCGGGTACGGCATCCACGAGGTGACCCTGCAGCTCCAAGCTGGCGATTACCAGTACAAGTTTGTTAACGGCAACGCGTGGGGCCAAGACGAAAGTGTAGGAGCCTGCGGAGACGGTGGCAACCGCACCATCACGGTCGGATCAAATGCTACGACCCAAGCATCCTGCTTCGGAAGCTGCGACTTGTGCCCCGGCTGTTCGAACCCGATGTTCCTCGAGTACAATCCGTTCAGCGGATCAGACGACGGTTCCTGCCTGACGCCGATTGTTGAAGGCTGCACGTACGTCGACGCGTCGAACTACAATGCGCTGGCGAACGTTGACAACGGGTCGTGCACCTTCGATTTGAGCTCGTGCACGGGTGATTTGAACGAAGACGGAACGGTGGGAACGCCGGACCTGTTGATGTTCCTCGCAGCGTTCGGGACCAGCTGCCCGAACTGATCTGAACACGATTGAAATGCATGAAAGGGCCATCCTCTGGGGTGGCCCTTTTGGCATGGATATTGAAACAAACGCTAAAGAACACCCGTGGACTTGAACTATATGCCCGGGAGTTCCGTAATTTGGTGGAAAACTTGAGAACCATGAAGCAATTCGTTACACTCGCCCTCGCCCTCGGAATGGTGGTGACGGCCTTCGGCCAGGTCGCTACAGGACCTGCAATTTCAGTGGACAAGGATGTGCACGACTACGGCACCATCAAGCAGGGTGCAGACGGAGGGTGCGTTTTCACAGTGACGAACACGGGCACGGAGCCCCTGCTCATCGCGACGTGCAAAGGCTCGTGCGGATGCACGGTGCCCAAGTGCGACACGGCCCCGATCGCGCCCGGTGCGAAGTCGGAGATTTCCGTGGTGTACGACACGAAGCGTGTGGGCCCGATCAATAAGAGCGTGACCATCACCTCGAACGCTGCGAATGAGCCCACGAAGGTCATCCGCATCAAGGGCACCGTGGAAGGCACGGAGGCAGCTCCAGCAGGAGGTGCTCCGGTGAAGCCGGCCGCGACGGGTGCTCCCGCAAACAAGCAGTAATTCCCGAGAAGGGAGTTGAAAAAAAAGGCCTCGCTCGCGCGGGGCCTTTTTTGTGGACACACGCCCCGAGGTTTCGCCGCCTCGGTCAAGTTCCCGAACTTCGCAGCCGCCATGCGCACAGACATTCCCACGACGTACGATCCCAGCACCATCGAGGACCGGTGGTACGCCCATTGGCTCGAGGCGGGCCATTTCCATTCTGAACCGGATGACCGCGAGCCCTACTGCGTCGTCATCCCGCCGCCGAACGTCACCGGGGTGCTCCACATGGGGCACATGCTGAACAACACCATCCAGGATGTGCTCGTGCGGCGCGCCCGGATGCAGGGCAAAAATGCTTGCTGGGTGCCCGGCACCGACCATGCCTCCATCGCCACCGAGGCGAAGGTGGTGCGCCGGTTGCGCGAACAAGGCATCCGCAAGGCAGACCTCAGCCGCGAGCAGTTCCTCGAGCATGCGTGGGAATGGACGCGCGAGCACGGCGGCATCATCCTCGAGCAGCTGAAGAAGCTCGGGGCGAGCTGCGACTGGGAGCGGACGCGCTTTACCCTCGACGAGACGTATTCAGAGAGCGTCATCGATACGTTCATCGATTTGCATGCGAAGGGGTTGATTTACCGCAGCGTGCGCATGGTCAACTGGGACCCGGTTGCGTTGACGGCGTTGAGCGATGAAGAGGTGCTGTACCGGGAAGAGCGCGGCAAGTTGTACCATGTGCGGTACCGGGTGATGGGCATGGATGACACCTGGTTGACCGTGGCGACCACGCGGCCGGAGACCATCCTCGGCGACACGGCCCTGTGCGTGCATCCCGAGGACGAGCGGTACCGGCACCTCGTCGGCAAGACGGCCATCGTGCCGCTGTGCGGGAGGGAAGTGCCGGTGATTGCGGACGCATACGTGGACCGCGAGTTCGGGACCGGATGCCTCAAGGTCACCCCGGCGCACGATGCGAACGACTACGAGCTGGGGAAGACCCACGGGCTGGAGACCGTCGATGTGCTGGAGGCGGATGGGACGTTGAATGCGGCGCCGTATGCCGGGCTCGACCGCTTCGAGGTGCGCAAGCGGATTGCGGTGGATTTGGAGGCCGCAGGGCATTTGGTCAAGGCAGAAGACTACACGAACAAGGTCGGCAGGAGCGAGCGGACGGATGCGGTGATCGAACCGCGCCTGTCGCTGCAGTGGTTCGTCCGGATGCCGGACCTTGCCGGGCCAGCGCTTGAGCATGTGATGGACGACACCATCCGGTTCTATCCCGCCAAATTCAAGAACAGCTACCGGAACTGGATGGAGAACATCAAGGACTGGTGCATCAGCCGCCAGCTCTGGTGGGGACACCGGATTCCGGCGTGGTACTACGGCGAAGGACCAGACGAGTATGTGATTGCAAAGACCGAGGAGGAAGCTCGGGCCGCTGCCCAGGCCCGCACCGGGCGCGACGTGCAGGTACGGCAGGACGAGGATGTACTGGATACGTGGTTCAGTTCGTGGCTTTGGCCCATCTCCGTGTTCGATGGGTTCTACCGCGAAGACGAGGTGAGCTACTACTACCCGACGGCGGACCTGGTGACGGCGCCGGAGATCATGTTCTTCTGGGTGGCCCGGATGATCATGGCCGGATACGAGTACCGAGGCCGGGAGCCGTTCAAGAACGTCTACTACACCGGCATCGTACGCGACAAGCAGGGACGGAAGATGTCCAAATCCCTCGGAAACAGCCCCGATCCCATCGTGCTGATGGAGCAGTACGGGGCCGACGGGGTGCGCGTGGGGATGCTGCTGACGTCGCCGGCGGGCAACGACTTG